>NZ_CATMPS010000008.1:0-89325 GCF_950073225.1 uncultured Oscillibacter sp. | reverse complement strand
GTATCGCAGGAACCATCGGTACGCTGCATCCGTCTTTGCTCTGCGGAGCGTCCCCGGCAGCGATACGTTCCCGTCCAGGTGTTGGAGCAGCACCAGTTTGAACAGCACTGCCGGATCGATACTCCTCCGCCCTTCATCCTCGCTGTACAGCGGCTCCGCAATTTCATACAGCCCCTCAAAATCCACCGCCGCATCCACTTGCCGAAAGATGTTCCGTCGGCACAAGACTTTCCGTATCCACCATTTCTATGACCCCGCGCTCGTTTTTCCCTCGCTCCAACATATCTCTCTCCCCTTATTCCCTATTTTATCATCTTTATATGAAAGAGTCTGCCTTGTGGCAGACTTTTTCGACAGACTGAAGGACCGCCCTTGGGCGGTCCTTGCTTTTTGCCGGAAAATGTGATAAAGTGTCGGATAAGAAGGCACTGCGCAAAAAGGCGGGCGGTTGGTCACACCCTCGGAAAGGGGGTGAGAAGATGCCGATTACATTGACGTTCCATATCCTGCATTGGACGGTAACGATCAAGGTAAAAAGCGGAAACCGCCACTCGGGCAAGTGACGGTTTCTATGCTTTGCATAGTCAAACTCTCATAAACTCGGGCTAACCGCTTACCGCAGTGCCTTCTTATGCTCATTATAGGCTATGGAGATACATTTGTCAAGCGCGGATATCTGAAAATCAGATAAAATTCCGTATCGGATTTCTAGATACATATACTCATACTTGGTGATAAGTATGAGAACAGAGATTTTAAAATACGGACGAATCAGGGATTTGAGAAATGACCATGGATTGACGCAGAAGCAAATCGCGAAGCTGTTGAACGTCAGTCAAAACACGTACTCGCAATACGAGATCGGCGTCTCCCGTTTCCCTCTGGACGCGGTTGTCAAATTGGCGGAATACTACAACGTTAGTGTTGACTATTTAGTGGGCCTGACAGATGAGACTGTCCCGTATCCCCGGAAGCGGCAGGCAAAGCCATGAAGCTCACCGGCACCCTTCTGGACCTCCTCTTCCCGCCCAAGTGCCCCTTCTGCCGCCGGGTCCTGGACGCTCCCGGCATGTGCCCGGAGTGCGAAAAGACCCTCCCCTGGACGGACGAGGCCCACAGCCTCCGGGAACTGCGGGGCGGCCTCCTCTGCGCCGCGCCGCTTTGGTATGAGGGCCCTGTCCGGGAGGCCGTCCGCCGCTTCAAGTTCCATGGCGGCGTCTGCGCCGCCGGGCCCCTGGGGGAGCTCATCGCCCAGGCCGCCGCCGAGCGCCTCTCCGGCGAGTTCGACACGGTGGCCTGGGTCCCCGTCAGCGCCAAGCGGCTGCGGAAGCGGGGCTACGACCAGTCCCGCCTTCTGGCGGAGCGGGCGTGCCGGCTCTGGGACGTGGAGCCGGAGGCCCTCCTCCGCAAAATCCGGGACAACCCCGCCCAATCCAGCCTGGAACGGGCCGGGGACCGCTGGAAGAACACCCAGGGCGTCTACGAGGCGGCGGGCAGCCCGGCGGGGAAGCGGATTCTCCTTATTGACGACGTGTGCTCTACCGGGTCCACCCTGGTTTCCGCCGCGGGGGTCCTTTTCTCGGCGGGCGCGGCGGGCGTGGTCTGCGCCTCTGCGGCCTTTCCCAGGCCGGAGGAGGAAAAGAGGGGAGAAAAAGGGAAAGAATAGGCTTGCATTCTGGCGTGACTGCCAGTATAATGTACTTTGTAACTTTATGGATACGCTGGCGGTTATCCGCCTATCATAAATTTGGACAAAAGATAAATGGAGGAATTGCCCATGGCAAAGGATATCGGTATCGACCTTGGTACCGCTTCGGTTCTGGTTTTTGTACGAGGCAAAGGCATCGTTTTGAATGAGCCCTCCGTGGTGGCGCTGGACAAGAACACCGGGAAGCTCCTGAAGGTGGGCGAGGAGGCCCAGGCCATGCTGGGCCGGACCCCTGGCAACATCATTGCCATCCGCCCCCTGCGGGAGGGCGTCATCTCCGACTACGACATGACGGAGCGGATGCTCCGGGAGTTCATCCACAAGGTGGCCGGGGTCTCCGTCTTCAAGCCCCGGGTGATTATCTGCGTCCCCTCCGGCATCACCGAGGTCGAGGAGCGCGCCGTTATCGACGCGGGCATCTCCGCCGGAGCCCGGAAGGTCTACCTCATCGAGGAGCCCGTGGCAGCGGCCATCGGGGCGGGCATCGACATCGCCAAGCCCGACGGGCACATGGTGGTGGACATCGGCGGCGGAACGGCGGACATCGCCGTCATCTCCCTGGGCGGCGTGGTGGAGTCCGCCTCCATCAAAATCGCCGGTGACCAGCTCAACGAGGCCGTGGTCAAGTATATGCGCCGCAAGCACAACCTCCTGGTGGGCGAGCGCACCGCCGAGGAAATGAAGAAGCAGATCGGCTGTGTCTTCCCCAAGGACGAGGAGGAGGTCATGGACGTGAAGGGCCGGTGCCTCCTGACAGGCCTTCCCAAGGTGGTGGCCGTCAGCTCCACGGAGATGATGGACGCTTTCGAGGAGCCGGTGGAGCGCATCATGGAGGCCATCCACTCCGTGCTGGAGCGGACGCCGCCGGAGCTGGTGGCGGACATCTCCACCAACGGCATCGTCATGACCGGAGGCGGCAGCTTGGTGTCCGGCTTTGACAAGCTGGTGACGGCCCGGACGGGCATCCACACCATGATTGCCGAAGAGGCGATTTCCTGCGTGGCCCTGGGCACCGGCATGAGCCTGGAGACCCTGGGCAACATGCAGGAGGGCACCATGAACCTGAGCCGCCGCAAGCAGATGAGTTAAAAGCGAAACCGCCGGACAAGCCGTCCGGCGGTTTTTGTTATGGGGTTTCCCCTGTGCCGGGGGCCTCCGATTCCTCCGGGTCGGGGACGTACTCCAGAATATCCTCTACCCGGCAGTCCAGCAGCTTGCAGAGATCGTCGATCAGCCGGGAGGAGATGCCTTTGTTGTGGCGCAGGCGGTAGAGAGTTCCGCTGCTGTAGCCCAGCTTGTTGATCATTTTATACGTGGAAATGCCCCGGTCCTTTAATGTGCGCCAAAATGGATCGTATATAATCATAGCTATCACCTAAAGATAGTTTACCCGGAAGTTCAGATGTTGAACATATCTAATATTTTAGCCATTACTAAAATGTAGACAATTGCCCGAATATGGGGTATGATGAATCCCTGGACTTATAGCTGGGGAGGGCTTAGTCCTTCCCCAGTTTTTTCAGTGTTTCCAGCACCTCGCCGAAGTCCTTGGCGGAGGCGGAGGGGTGAGCCCTCAAAAGCCGCAGGGAGCGGTGATAGGGCGCGGCGGAGCGGTTTTGCAGAGCGGCCTCCCGGGCCCGGACCCGGCGGATGGCCTCCTCCAGATCCGCCCGGCGCTCCGCCAGGTTTTCCGGCGTGGAATCCGGCAGGTCCTCCAGGTGGTCCCGGCAGGTTTCCAGGGCATTGGAGATGGTGGAAAGCGCTTCCAGCTTGGCGGCGGTGAGGCGGCGGAGGGAGGACTCCACCCGCTCCGCCCGGGCCTGGCGGCGCTCCTCCAGCTCCTCTTCCACCTTCTGCCGGAGCTCCAGGGCTTCCAGCTCCGTCTTCTCCCGGAAGCGGCGGAGGTCGTCCTTGGCAAAGGCGGCGTAGACCTCCGCCCGCTTTGCCAGGCGGCGCAGGTCCTCGTTTTCCTCGGCGGCCCGGGCCAGCAGATCCCGCAGATCCAGGGCGGCCTGGACAGAGCGCACCGCGTCCACGGTAAAGGCCGCGGTGAGGAGGATGGCCAGGGGGTCCACGCACAGGGCGGGCACCCGGGCCAGCAGGCGGGCGATGGGGGGATGGACAAAGCGCACCAGCAGGATGGAGAAGAAGCCCCAGGCGATGGAGCTGGTGAGGCAGATGTGGCCGTTGAGGTTGAATTTCTGATTGGAGTAATCCCAGTAGCGGACCTTGAAAATCCGCTCCATCACGTCCCCGGTGACGTATTCCAGGGCCGTGGCCGCCAGCATGCCGAAGAGCCAGACCAGCCGGAGGTCCTTCGCCACGGGAATGGTGGCCAGCAAAATGATGATGGCCCCGGAACCGTAAATGGGCAGCAGGGGGCCGTGGAGAAAGCCCCGGTTCACCCAATGCCGCTGGCAGAGGGAGACATAGCAGGACTCCCAGACCCAGCCGCAGAGGCAGTAGAAGAAAAACAGCAGGACCCATTGGCCCGTGGTGTAGACGTGCATCCGTTTATTCCTCCTCGATTTGCGCAAGCAGTTCCCCGATGATCTGGTTGGACACCAGGAAGCCCCGGGGGGTCAGCCGCCAGCGGCCTTCCGCCCGGGCGGCGTAGCCCGCCGCCTCACAGCGCTCCAGAAAGGGTAAAAAGGGGGCGAAGGAGCGGCGGAAGCGGGCTTCCCAATCCGCCGCGTCCAGGCCCCGGGCCAGACGGAGGGACAGCATCAGCCACTCCGCCTCCCGGTCCCGGGGGGCCATGCGCCGGGTCTCGGAGAGGATGCGGTCCCCCCGGAGGAAGGCCTCGAAATCCCTGGCCCAGGCATAGCGGACGCCCCGGAAGTCGGAGTGGGCCCCGGGGCCGAACCCGGCGTATTCCCCCAGGGTCCAGTATTTCAGGTTGTGCCGGGACTCCCGGCCGGGCTTGGCGAAGTTGGAGATCTCGTATTGCTTCCAGCCCCGCTTCTCCAGAAAGCCCACGGTTTCCAGATACATGTCCGCCTGGACCTCGTCCCCCGGCAGGGATTCCCGGCGGGCGTAGAGGGGAGTCCCCGGCTCCGCCTTGAGGCCGTAGCAGGAAAGATGCTCCGGGCAAAGCTCCGCGGCGGCGGAGAGGTTTTTCCGCCAGCGGGGCAGGTCCTGGTCCGGCAGGCCGTAGATGAGGTCCAGGGAGAGGTTGTCAAAGCCCGCCTTGCGGGCGGCTTCCACGGCGGAGCGGACCTGGGCCATGGTGTGGACCCGGCCGATGGATTTTAATTCCCCATCGTCGGCGGACTGCATCCCCAGAGAGACGCGGTTGAACCCCGCCCGCCGGAGGGCGGCCAGGTCCCCGGCGTCCGCGGCGGAATCGGGGTTGGCCTCGAGGGTGATTTCCGCGCCGGGGGCGATGGGACAGGCGGCAAAGACCGCTTCCAGCAGGGCCGTCAGGCGGCGGGGGCCCAGATAGCTGGGGGTGCCGCCGCCGAAGTAGACGGTGTCCGCGTCATAGCCGGAGAAGTCCGTCTCGAAAAGCTGGGACCGAAGGGCGGCGGCATAAGCGTCCATTTGGTCCTCCCGGCGGGGGAGGGAGTAGAAGTCGCAGTAGACGCACTTTTGCTTGCAGAAGGGGACGTGAATATAGATACCAAGGGCCCGGCTCATTTCGTGCACTCCCGGACGTAGTCCACGGGGACGTCCATGCGCGACGCCGTCTGCTCCGGCGTCAGGCCGGAGTCCAGGAAACGGCGGCAGACCGCCGTCATGCGCTCCCCCACCTCAATGATATGCCCGTCCGGGTCGCGGAACCGCACCACCCGCTGGCCCCAGGGGTGTTCCTTCACCGGGTGAATGTATGCAACGGCAAGGGTTTTCAGCCTTTTCGCAAAGCCGTCAAAATCGTCTTCTTCAAAATAGACCTCGGCGGCGTTCCCGCCAAAGGAGACGGTTTTCCCGCCGATAAACTCCCGCCAGGTTTCCAGCGTCTGTAAGCAAAGTCCGCCGGTCAGGGTCTTATTGGCCCCGAAGTCCAGAACTACCCGGAGCCCCAGGACAGCCTCATAAAACGCCAGCGACCGCTCCATATCGGTGACCGCCAGCAGGGGATTTTTCAACTCCATACGGGGGACCTCCTTGATGTTTAGCTGTCCCCATAGTACCACAACTGCCCGCCGGATTCAATACCGCCCTCCCGGGGGAATATTTCCGCCCCCGGAGGCAACACTATCCAGGAAATCCAACATGAAAAGAGGATGCTTTCCATGGACATGTCTCCCAAGGAATATCAGGCTTACGTCAAGCAGAAAGCGAAGAAGTCCCCCATTGTCAAGGACGTGACCCTGGCCTTTGTCATCGGCGGGGCCATCTGCGTGCTGGGGCAGGCCATTACCAACGGCTGGAGCGCCGCGGGCCTGAACAAGGAGGAGGCGGGCACCGCCGCCTCCTGCACGCTGGTGTTCCTCTCCGCCCTGCTGACGGGGCTGAACCTCTACGGCAAGCTGGCCCGCTACGGCGGGGCGGGGACGCTGGTGCCCATCACGGGCTTTGCCAACGCCGTGGTGTCCCCGGCCATCGACTTCAAGAGCGAGGGCTTTGTCACCGGAATGGCGGCGAAGATGTTCACCGTGGCGGGGCCGGTCATCGTCTTCGGCACCGTGGCCTCGGTGCTGTACGGCGTGATTTTGAAGCTCTTCCGGCTCTGAGGCTTCCAGGCTTTTTCGCGAGGAAAGGCCGTCCATGCCCGGCATGGACGGCCTTTGTTCATCATAAGCCCTAGGAGCCCTTCCGGCTCTTGCGCTGGGCGGCGAAGATGTTTTCCGTGATTTTGTCCTGGTCGGCCTCGTTCATCTCCAGGAATTGGCAGCCGTACTCCCGGGGGCCGTCTTCCTTTTCGATGACCCGCAGCACCTGACAGTACATGATGGAGGGGTCCCGATCCTCCAGCAGCTTCACGGTCAGAAGGAGCTTATCCCCCTCCCAATACTGCTGTTCCGAGGAAACGCGGGCCCCGCCCACGCTGATGTTCAGCAGCTTGCAGGGGAACTTCCCGGCGTTCCGGCCGCTGAACTTGGTGATGCTGGCGTCCAGGTTCGTGTCCAGGCGGAAGAAGGCCCGGTCGTTGCCCACCCGGGCGACATACAGGTGGGACACCAGCCAGATGTGCTTGGGCTGGGGGGTGATGAAGCCCTCCATATACACGGCCTTCCGCAGGTGGTCGTGATAGCCCCGGATGTGGACGGGGAAGGACTCCGCCTCGGAGCAGTCCTTCAGCAGGGAAACCTCCGCCTCGGAGTACTGGTGCAGCTCCGCCGTGGTCCGCTGGGGGTACATCAGCTTGGCCACAAAGAGCATCTGCCCGTCCTTGGTGGTCACTTCCACCCGCATGTGGGAGTAGACGGACACGTCCTCGGAGGTATCCGCAGGCTTGGGCGGCGGCGGAGGGGGCTCCGGCGCTTTCTTCTTCAATTTATCAAACAGTCCCACAATGGTTCACTCCTATGGTCTTGTTACCGGATTTTTCTGGCCTCCACATAGTAGCGCTTGTCCTGGGCGTGGCCCATGGAGAAGGTCTTCCGGGGAAGCACGCCGTCGGCCATGACGGTTTTGAACAGCTGCTGCTTGCCCATGGCGGGCAGCTTGAAGCCGATGGCGCCCGCCTGGCGGCCCAGGCGGTCCGTGACCTCGCCGCCGTGGATGTAGTCGATTTCGCCGCCGTGGTCCTTCACATAGGCGTCCAGGAAGGCCTGGAGGGTGCCCACCGCCAGCTGGACCCGGGGCTGGGGCACGGTGAGGAAGCCCTGGCCCCCCGCGTGGGTGTAGGCAATGACGTGGCCCTCGCCCTTGCCCTCATACGCGCCGGGGTAGTAGGACTTGAAGGCGTCCAGGACCTCTTCCGGCTCCACGCCGAAGACGCAGCGGTGGATGGGCTCGAACTGGAGGGCGCCGTCGTGGTTGTTCACCACCTCCACCAGGGCGTACCGGGCGGGGAGGGAAGCCCATTCACTTTCCGGCGTGACCTTCTTCAAATCCTCGTAGCACTGCTTGGCGGTGGCCAGGGAGTGGTTTCCGTCACCCACGGCGAAGAGCAGGGGCGGAACGTCCTTCACGCCGTACTTCCAGGCCTGTTCCTCCGCGGAGCAGAGGGCCGACAGGGCGTCCGCCGTCTCATCCATCTGGGCGGCGCTGAGCTTCCAGCCGGTGATGGAGCCGCCGCCCTGCTGGAGATCAAAGGCATAGAGCCGCTCCATCTCCCCGGAGGCCCGGGTCAAAGGCTCGATCACCGTCTTGTTCGGGTCGTCAATGAGGAGCATGACGTGGGGCAGCTCGATGGGGGCGTCTTTGCGCACCTTTACCCGGGGGGGGATGCGGGAGAGGACGGTGCCCTCCGTGGCCCGGATCAGGGCCCCGGAGCCGGGGGTGAAGTCGTACTGCTCCAGATCCACCATGCCGATCAGGCCGTGGCGGATTTTCCCGTCGGACTGGACCCGCTCAATATAAATCAGGCTCTCCTCCAGCATCTCGAACAGGCCGCTGTCCAGGTACTTGCCCATGGCGGCGTTGACGGCGGCGATGCGGTCTTCCACGTCCGGGGCGTTCAGCGCCGCCTCGGGGAGGATAAGCCGCAGGGAGGAGGGGGCGTCTGCCACGGTGTCCTCCACCGCCTGCCAGTACTCGGGCTGGGAGGTGAACTGGTCGCAGGCCACCACCGCCCAGCGGGTCATGTCCGTGCCCTTTTTGGGCAGGAGGACGTCGGCGGGGTAAAAGCCCAGTTTCTCAAATTTTGGATTCATGTCAGATCTCCCTTCCTACTTGTTTTTTCGCAGTTCCCGGAATATCATGACCGCGATGATTCCCAGGCAGATCAGGAACAGGGGCAGGGCCGGCGCGGCCAGAATCAGCAGGGGGCCCCGGAAGATTTCCCAGAGAGCTCCCCGGAAAAAGGCCAGGTCCATGCCCGGCCTTACAGGGCGGCCTTGATGGCGGCCAGCAAATCGCCGAACTCCTCATAGGCGGGGAGCTCGGGGTAGTCCTTTTTAATCTGCTCGGTGCTCTTGAAGAGGAAGCCCGCCTTGCTGGCCTGGATCATCGCCAGGTCGTTGAAGCTGTCCCCGGCGGCGATGGTCTCATAGCCGATGGACTGGAGGGCCTTGACGGTGGTGAGCTTGGACTTCTCGCAGCGCATTTTATAGCCGGTGATTTCGCCGCTGTCCGCTACCTCCAGGGTGTTGCAGAAGATGGTGGGCCAGTTCAGCTTTTCCATCAGGGGCTTTGCGAACTGCTCGAAGGTGTCGCTGAGAATCAGGACCTGGGTGATGGAGCGGAGCTCGTCCAGGAAGTCCTTGGCCCCGGGGAGGGGGTCGATTTTCGCGATGGTGGCCTGAATTTCCTTGAGGCCCAGGTTGTGCTCTTTCAGAATGCCGAGGCGGAAGTTCATCAGCTTGTTGTAGTCGGGCTCGTCCCGGGTGGTGCGGCGGAGCTCCGGGATGCCGCTGGCCTCGGAAAAGGCGATCCAGATTTCGGGGACCAGGACGCCCTCCATGTCAAGACAGACAATGTTCATAGTCACATCTCCTTGATGTTCCAGATTGGAAAGTGTGCTGCCTGTAGTATACCAGAGTTTCCCGCGCTTGTCACCCTTTATTTCGGAGGGGGTGGGGCTTGCTTTTTTGGGAATCCTATGCTATCTTTTAACCGCAAGGCGTCAAGCGAGATTTTCCGCATTTCATTTACTACATCAGCTTTTGATGGAAACGAGGTAATTTCTATGGACTTCCAGACCCTCTCCGCCGCGCGGTACTCCCTGCGCAAATTCGACTCCCGGCCTGTGGAACAGGAAAAGCTGGACCTGATCCTGGAGGCCGGGCGGAACGCCCCCACGGCCCACAACTACCAGCCCCAGCGCATCTTCGTCCTCCAAAGCCCCGAGGCCCTGGAGAAGGCCGACGCCTGCGCCGGGTCCCATTTCAACCCCCCGGTCATCCTGGCGGTGGCCTACGACCCCGCCGTCTCCTGGAAGCGGGAGTACGACGGCAAGGACCATGGAGAAATCGACGCCGCCATCGCCGCCGCCCAGATGATGCTTCAGGCGGCGGACCTGGGGCTGGGTACCACCTATGTGGGCATGTTCGAGCCGGACAAGCTTCTGGCGGCCTTCCCGGAGATGGCGGGGACCTGCCCCATCGCCCTGCTGCCCCTGGGCTATCCGGCGGAGGGCGCTCACCCCGCCCGGCTCCACACGGACCGCCGTCCCCTGGAGGAGCTGGTGCAATACCTGTAACGCCGAAAAAACGGAGGCTGCCGCCCGGCAGCCTCCGTTTTGTTCAGCGTCTTCTTCTCGGGCCCCGGTAGGCGCCCCGGCGGCCCCCGCCGCCGACGCTGCGGCCATAGCGGTAGCGGCGGCGGCTGAACAGCAGCTTCCAGCCCCCGAGGACCGCGGCCAGGACCAAGACCACGCCCAGGGCCGCCTTGGCGGCGGTGGTGGAGAAAAATTCCTTCACGTCCCTCCAGAGGACCCGGATGCGGGAAGCTTCCACGCTGGTGAAGGCCAGCAGATCCACCTCCGCCAGTTCCTCTCCGTCCAGGGAAACGGTCATGGAGCCCAGCACGTCTCCCTCGGTGATGGGAGCCTCCACCGGGTCGGATTTCAAGACGACGGTTTTTTCCAGCTCCTCCAGATCCGCCCCCTTGGGCAGCAGCAGCTCCACCGCCTGGGCGGGGCGGAGGGTCACATGGTCCGTGGAGGAGAGGGACACCGGGGCCTCCCCGGCTGCGTCGTCCTCCTTGAGGATGACCTGATAGGAAAAGTTGTCGAAGGCCCAGTTGTAGAGCTTGTCCGTATACACAAAGCTGTAGGTCCACCAGATGCCCTTTTCATCCTGCGTCCGCTCCGCCCCCAGAATGACGCAGAGCAGATCCATGCTGGCGTGCTGGGCGGTGGTGACCAGGCAGTTCCCCGCCTGGGAGTGGGACCCGGTCTTGACGCCGTGAACGTCCGGGTTGTAGTACTCCCGGCCGCTGCGGATGAGAAAGTTGGTGTTGTTGAGGGTGCGCTCCTCAGACATGTTGGTGGCCGGGACGGTGTGGGAAGCGGCGTCGCAGACGGTCATGAACATGGGGTGCTCCAGGGCCGCCCTGGTGATGAGGTACAGGTCCCAGGCGGAGGTGTAGTGCAGGGAGTCGTGGTATCCGTGGGGGTTCATGAAGTGGGTGTTCTCACAGCCCAGCTCCTCCGCCCGGGCGTTCATCCGGTCCACGAAGCTGTCCACAGAGCCGGAGATCTTCTCCGCCAGAATGGCCCCGGCCTCGTTGGCGGAGACCACCATCAGGCAGTAGAGAAGCTGCTCCACCGTTAAAATCTCCCCGGCCTCAATGCCGGCGGTGCTGCCGTCCTCCGCCAGCCCCTCCAGGGCCGTGGGGGTGGCGGTGACCTCCTGGCTCAGCTTCAGCCGCCCCTCGTCGATGGCCTCCAGCACCAATAGGCAGGTCATGATCTTGGTGAGGCTGGCGGGGTAGAGCTCGTCATGCTCGTTTAAGGCATAGATTACCGCCCCGGTCTTCCGGTCCACCAGCAGGGCGGCCTTGGCCTGGACCTGTGGGTCCGTCACCTTTCCGGACCAGACGTCCGGGCCCGCCGCCCGGGCGGGGACGGCCAGCAGCCCCGCCAGCAGAAGGGCCAGGAAAAAAACTGATATAAAGCGCTTTGTTTTCATATCCATCCCCCAAAGTTTGTGTTATAATAGGCGTTAGCCAAAGGCAGAACCGGCGGCGAAGCGCCGCCCTTCGATGATTTCCCCTACAGTATACCAAAAAAAACGGAGGAACGCAACCATGGAGACGCGCCGGAAAGCCGCCTGGGGAGAAGGGGCCCTGCTGGGCCTGACGGGGCTGTTTTTGTGCCTGCTTTTGGGCCTGTTTCTCCGGGACCGGGCGGCTATGGAGGCGCCCGCCTCCGTGGAGACGGCCCTGACGGCCCCCGTGGAGGAGGTCCGGCCGGACCTGTCCCCGGTAAACCTCAACACCGCGGACGAGGCGGCGCTGACCGCCCTCCCCGGCATCGGGGAGGCGCTGGCGGCGCGGATCGTGGAATACCGGGAGGCGCACGGGCCCTTTGAAGCCGTGGAGGATTTGACGAACGTTTCCGGCATCGGCCAGGGGAAGCTGGCGGCGCTGGAGGGACTTGTGACAGTGGAGGACAGCGAATGAAAATACTCGTGGTGGACGACGAGCGGACCCTGGTGAAGGGAATCAAATTCAATCTGGAGAACGAGGGCTATGAGGTGGAGTGCGCCTATGACGGCGCCGCCGCCGTGGAGCTGGCCCGGGAGGGCAAGCTGGATCTCATCATCCTGGATTTGATGATGCCGGAGGTGGACGGGCTGGAGGCCTGCATGCGCATCCGGGAATTTTCCAACGTGCCCGTCATCATGCTGACCGCCAAGAGCGAGGACGCGGACAAGCTGATGGGCTTTGAGTGCGGGGCGGACGACTACCTGACCAAGCCCTTCAACATCCTGGAGCTGAAGGCCCGGGTCCGGGCCCTGCTCCGCCGGGCCGCCGGGGTCCAGCGGACCCGGGGCAGCATCCTGACCGCCGGGGGCATCACATTGAACACGGAGGAGCGCTCCGCCGCCCGGGGGGAGACGCCTGTGGACCTCACCGCCAAGGAGTACGACCTCATCGAGCTTTTGATGCGCAATCCCCGGCGGGTCTACAGCCGGGAAAATCTCATGAACGTGGTCTGGGGCTACAGCTACGCCGGGGACTACCGGACGGTGGACGTCCACATCCGCCGCCTCCGGGAGAAGCTGGAGGAGAACCCGGCGGAGCCGGACCACATTATGACCAAGTGGGGGGTGGGGTACTATTTCAAGGAGTGAACGCCCCTGCTGGGGCAGCTTGCAGTTCCGCGTCGGCCTGAGCTACATCGCCGTCATTCTGGCGGTGCTGCTGCTGCTGAACACCTATCCCCTTCTGGTGTCCGAGGACCTGGTCTTCCACTCTAAGGCCACCAACCTCCAAAGCAGCGTCTCCGTCATGGTGAACGCCCTTTCCGGCCTCTCCCCCCTGACGGAGGAGAACGTGGCGGACGCCATGGCCGTGGCGGAGGAGGCGGGCCTCTCCCGCATCCTGGTCACCGACAGCGCGGGCCGGGTGCTCTACGACACACGGGAGACCGGCTCCGCCGTGGGAAGCATGGCCCTTTACACGGAGATCGTCCAGGCGCTGCTGGGCTATGACGCGTTTAGCTGCACCTTCCGGCAGGGGGCCTTCCGCAGCCGGGCCTCCTCGCCCATCATGTATCAAAACCAGGTGATCGGCGCAGTCTACGCCTATGAGTACGACACGGAGCAGGCCGCCCTGCTCCTGGGGCTTCAGGACACGCTGCTGCGCCTCTCCGCCGTGGCGGGGGGGCTGGTGCTGGTGCTGAGCCTGATTCTCTCCAAGGCCCTGACCCATAAGATCGGCCTGCTCCTCACCGCCATCCGCCAGGTGCGGGAGGGGGCCTACAGCCACCGGGCGGACATCCGGGGCCGGGACGAGATCGCCCAGATCGGCCACGAGTTCAACAGCCTGACGGACCGCCTCCAAACCACGGAGAACGCCCGCCGCCGCTTTGTCTCCGACGCGTCCCACGAGCTGAAAACCCCCCTGGCGGCCATCCGCCTTTTGTCGGACTCCATTTTGCAGACGGAGAACATCGACCCGGAAACCACCAAGGAGTTTGTCACCGACATCGGCCGGGAGGCGGAGCGCCTCTCCCGCATCACGGAGGACCTCCTCCGCCTGACCCGGCTGGACAGCGGCGTGCTGGAGCCCCCGGCGGCGGTGGACATTCTGCCGGTTTTGGAGCAGGTCATGCGGATGATGAACCTCGTCGCCCAGGAGAAGGGCGTGGACCTCACCTACTCCGCCGGAGGGGACTGCGCGGTTCTGGGCACCCGGGACGAGACTCATCAGGTCATCTACAACCTGGTGGACAACGCGGTGAAGTACTCCGCCATCGGCGGCTCCGTCCAGGTTTCCCTGGAGCGGGTGGGGGAGCTGGTGGTCCTCACCGTGGCGGACAACGGCGCGGGCATCCCCGAGGCGGACCTGCCCCGGATTTTCGAGCGGTTCTACCGGGTGGACAAGGCCCGGTCCCGGGCCGCGGGAGGCACGGGCCTGGGGCTCGCCATCGTCAGCGACACGGTGAAGCGCCGGGGCGGCGCCGTGGAGGCCGCCAACCGCCCTGGCGGCGGCGCGGTGTTCACCGTCCGCTGGCCCGCGCTGGAGAGGAGGGAGGACGCGTGAAAAAGCAAATCGGTCTCCTGCTGCTTGTCCCCCTGCTCCTGCTGCCGGCGGGCTGCCGGCGGGAGGAACCCGCCCGCACCTCCTACGCCCTCTATTTCCAGGAGGCGGATTTGACCTACTCCGCCGGGGAGTCCCCCTTCCGCACGGAAACCGTGTACTTATACGACGCCGAGACGGACAGCGCCCCCCGCCTGGCGGAGGCGCTGATCCGCGAACTGCTGAAGGGCCCCGCCGACGAGACACTGAAAAGCACCCTCCCCGCCGGGACCACCCTCCTCTCCCTGGAGATTGAGGGGGACCGGGCCCGGGTGGACCTGTCCCCCTCCTATGAGAGCCTCTCCGGCGTGGCGCTGACCCTGGCGGACAGCGCCATCGCCATGACCCTCTCCCAGGTGCCGGAGGTCTCCTCCGTCCAGATCACCGTCCGGGGCCGGGAACTGGCCTACCGGGACCGGCAGGTGCTGAACCTCCGGGAGCTGCTGCTGACCCCGGAGGAGGACGTCATCAGCACCGTGGAGGCCCGGCTTTACTTTTTGAACCAGGAGGGCCGCCTCACGGCGGCGGAGCAGATTCTGGATCTCTACGAGGGCGACACCCAGGTCTCCGCCGTGGCCAAGGCCCTGGAGGGCCGCCCGGAGGGCCGGGACCTGCTGTCCCCCCTGCCGGAGGGCTTCCAGGTGAAGTCCGTCTGGCTGGAGGAGGACATCTGCTATGTAAATCTCTCCTCCGCCCTGCTGGAGGGGCTGGGGGAAAGCGCCCTCCAAACCGCCCTCCGGGCCCTGGAGGACTCTCTTTCCTCTCTGGAGGCGGTGGAGGAGGTTCGGTTCCTGGTGGACGGCGAATTCCGCCGGGACCTGGGGGCCTTCGGCGGCGAGGAAGAGTAAAGTTTTGTCCTTGACATCCGGTTTTCGCTCCTGTACACTGGGAAAGGTGGACCTTTTTTTAAGGCCCGCCGTCCATTAAGACAGAAGAAACAGGAAGGAGAACCCCGCCATGACAACCCCCTCCGGCCAGCAGGCGCTGTTCCAGATTCGAGGCATTCCCCCGCTTGGGTCCGCCGTCTCCCTGTCCCTTCAGCACCTTGTCGCCATGATTGTGGGCTGCGTCACGCCGCCCATCATCATCGCCGGGGCCATCGGCCTCAGCCCGGCGGATCAGGTACTGCTGATTCAAGCGTCCCTGGTGATGTCCGCCGTGTGCACCCTCATCCAGCTTTACCCTGTGAATAAGTATTTCGGCTCCGGCCTGCCGGTGATCATGGGCGTCAGCTTTGCCTACGTGCCCAGCATGCAGGCCATCGCCTCCGCCGGGGGCGGCGTGGGGGCCGTGGCCGGGGCCATGATCGCGGGCGGAATCGTCGCCATCGTGGTGGGCGTGTTCGTGAAGAAAATCCGCCTCCTGTTTCCGCCGGTGATTACCGGCACGGTGGTCTTTACCATCGGCCTGTCCCTCTACCCCACGGCTATCAACTACATGGCGGGAGGAACCGCCAATACATATGAGCTGGTGGTGGAAACCAAGCGCCAGACGGAGGCCCTGGTCTACGGCTCCTGGCAGAACTGGCTGGTGGCCGCGCTGACCCTGGCCATCGTCATGCTGCTGAACAACCACGGAAAGGGCATCTGCAAGCTGGCCTCCATCCTCATCGGCATGCTCTGCGGCTATGTGATTTCCATGTTTTTCGGCATGGTTTCCTTCGCCGAGGTGGGGCCTGCCGCCTGGTTCTCCCTGCCCCGGGTGATGCACTTCGGCGTCACCTTTGACCTGCCCTCCTGCGTGGCCATCGGTCTGCTCTTCGCCATCAACTCCATCCAGGCCATCGGCGACTTCACCGCCACCACCGTGGGCGGCCTGGACCGGGACCCCACGGACCAGGAGCTCCAGGGCGGCATCATCGCCTATGGCTTCAGCAACATCCTGACGGCCTTCTTCGGCGGCCTGCCCACCGCCACCTACTCCCAGAACGTGGGCATCGTCACCACCAACAAGGTAGTGAACCGGGTGGTCTTTACCATGACCGGCGGCTTTTTGCTGCTGGCGGGATTGTCCCCCAAGTTCGCGGCGGTGCTGACCACCATCCCCCAGTGCGTTCTGGGCGGGGCCACCATCACCGTTTTTTCCACCATCGCCATGACGGGCATGAAGCTCATCGCCTCCCAGAGCCTGACGGCCCGGAACACCACCATCGTGGGCCTGTCCGCCGCCCTGGGCGTGGGCGTATCCCAGGCCAGCGGGGCCCTGGCCCAGTTCCCGGAGGGCTTCACCATGATTTTCGGCAAATCCCCGGTGGTCATCGCCACGCTGATGGCGGTGCTGCTGAACCTGATTCTGCCCAAAGAGAAAGCTTGAGAGAGATTGAGGTAACCATGGAAATCGAAATTCTGCGCTTTCGCTGCCCCGGCCTGGAGGACGGCGGCCGCTTCCCCCTGGACAACACCGGCCGGGGAAAGGATCTTTCTCCGGAAATCGTTTTGGAGAACCTGTCTCCCCAGGCCAAGACCCTGGCGGTCACCCTGGAGGATATGTCCCACCCCATAAAGGGCTTCACCCACTGGGTGATGTGGAATTTCCCCGCCCGCCCGGTCATTCCCGGCGGCATCCCCCAGCGGGACCGGCTGGAGAGCGGCGTGGTCCAGGGCATGGCCTACGGCATCCACCGCTACGCCGGGCCCAAGCCCCCCGTCTGGTCCGTCCACTCCTACCGGCTGGCGGTTTACGCCCTGGACTGCGTCCTGGGCCTGAGCTCCAACGCCCGGAAGAAGCACTTCCTCAAGGCGGCGGAGGGCCATATCCTGCAAAAGGGCAGCCTGACGGCGAAATTTGGATAACATGACCGGGAACCGGGGAGGCTGTGCCTCCCCGGTTCCGCCTCTTGCGCTTTTCCTAGAGATGTGCTATACTTTAAAGCGTGAAATCACCGCCGGCAAAGGAGGAATCCTCTATGAATTTTGTCTTCATCTCCCCCAACTTCCCCGAGGCCTACCGCTGGTTCTGCGTCCGCCTGAAGGAGAACGGCGTCAATGTCCTGGGCGTGGGTGACGCGCCCTATGACTTCCTGCACCCGGACCTGAAGCGGGCTTTGACCGAGTACTACCGGGTGGACAGCTTGGAGGACTATGACCAGGTCCTCCGGGCCGTGGGGTACTTTACCGGGCGCTATGGGAAGATCGACTGGCTGGAGAGCAACAACGAGTACTGGCTGGAGCTGGATGCCCGGCTGCGGACGGACTTCCACATCACCACCGGGCCAAGAGCTCATGAGATCGAAAAGTACAAGAGCAAGCTGGCCATGAAGGAATACTACAAAAAGGCGGGCATTCCCTGCGCCCGGTGCGCCCCGGTGACGGACCTGGACGCGGGCCTGGCCTTCGTCCGGGAAGCCGGGTATCCCGTCGTCGTCAAGCCGGACAACGGCGTGGGAGCCGTGGCCACCTGGAAGCTGGAAAACGAGGAGGACCTGCGCCGCTTCTTCCAGGCCCCGCCGGAGGCCCCCTATCTTATGGAGGAGTATGTCTCCGGCTCCGTCACCACCTACGACGGCGTCTGTGACTCCAAGGGCGAAGTCCTCTTCGCCGCCAGCCATGTGACCCGGAATTCCATTATGGACATGGTGAACAAGCATGTGCCCACGTACTACTACGTGGACAAGGAGGTCCCACCGGACGTGGAGGCCGCGGGCAAAGCCGCGCTGAAAGCCTTCGGCGCGTCCAGCCGCTTCTTCCACCTGGAGTTCTTCCGCCTGACGGAGGCGAAGGAGGGCCTGGGAAGCGTGGGGGACATCGTGGCCTTGGAGGTCAACATGCGCCCCGCCGGGGGCTATACCCCGGACATGCTGGACTTCAGCCAGAGCGTGGACGTATATCAGATTTGGGCGGACATGGTGGCCTTCGACCGTCTGCGCCACACCTACATCGGCCCCCGCCGTTACTGCGTCTATGCCGGGCGGCGGGACGGGGTGCGCTACGACATTTCCCTGGGCCAGCTGGAGGCCCGGTGCGGCGACCGGGCCCGGCTCTTCACCCGGATGCCCGACGCTTTGGCGGGGACCATGGGAAACCAGGTGGCCATTGCCTGTTTTGACACCATGGAGGAAGTGGATCTCTTTGTCAAGGCGGCCTTCCGCCTGCGGGACGGGGGATAAGCCGGGCTGAGGCGGCCAAAGGCCGCCTCAGCTTTTTCTGGGGGGACGCGAAAATTTTTTTGCGGAAACGGAAACTTTTCTTCCCGGAGCGCCGTCTATCTATCAGAAGCAGACCACAAGGCCATTTTGACACAAGGAGATTTGACATGAAAAAGAAGATTCTCGCGCTGACTTTGGCGCTGGCCCTTTCCCTGTCCCTGGCCGCCTGCGGCGGCAAGGACACCCCCAGCCAGGACACGGGTTCCGACGTTCCTGAGGTGAACGCCCCCGAGGGCGGCGCTCCCGAAGGCGGCGCTCCCGAAGGCGGCGAAACCGATGCTCCGGATGCCTCCGCCCCCGAGGACGGCGGTACGGACTCCCCGGAAACGGAAGCCCCTGGGGCTCCGGAGGAAGTTGACCTCACCGCTTTTTACAACACCCTCCGGGAAGGGAACATCTGGCCGGAGCTGATGGACCTGACCACAGACGCGAACATGAAGGAGCTGCTGGACAGCTACTACCCCGGCCTCTCGGAGATCGCCGCCAAGCAGCGGGGGGTCTACGTTGCCGCCATATCCGCCGCCGTGGGCGAAATTGCCCTGGTGGAGGTGGAGAACGCCGAAGACGTCCAGGCGGTGGAAGACATCTTTCAGGCCCGGATCGACTATCAGGTGGGAGACGGCACGAACCCCGGCGGAGCCTGGTATCCCGAGACCATTGAGGGCTGGAAGACCAAGTCCCGGATTGTCAGCCACGGCAATTACGTGATGCTGGCGGTGGGGGACGCCTCCGCCTCCGCCGTGGAGGAATTCGAGGCACTGTTCGCCTAAACGAAAAAGAGACGGAAGGGGATTTTCCCTTCCGTCTCTTTTTTGCGCTTACAGGTTTTTCAGCACGCCGCTTTCTTCGTTGAAGGCGTTGATCAGCTCGTCCAGATCCTTGGCCTGGGCGTGGACCGCGTCCCAGGTGCCCTCGGTGTCGTACCACAGGGCGTTGAGGTCGTGCATGTCCTTGCCCTGCTGCTCTACCCAGGTGTAGTATTTCAGGTGGTGGACCCGCTTGCGGTCCGCGTAGGTCAGCTCGATGAGGTTGTCGGTCTTGAGCCCCAGGATGTGGAGGTTGTGGTCCAGCCGGGCCTCCTCTCCGGTGTACGCGCCGAACTGGTCGTTCAGCTCCTGAATCCGGCTCCGGTACATGACGGCGGAGTCCGTCAGGACGGTGCCCACCACGTCCCGGCTGGTGAACTCGTAGTACTTTGCCATCTTGATGCAGCACAGCACGTTGGCGATGCCGGAGATGCCAAGCCAGGTCAGCTTTTCCACCAGCGCCGGGTCCAGCTTGAGGGTGTGGAGCAGGTAGTCCTGACCCTCGGGAGTGTTGAACAGGCGGAGGAGCCGCTGGGAGTCCTCGTCGTCAATGGCGATGGCCATATCCGTATTTTTTACATTGTGAATCCAGGGGATATGCTTGTCTCCGATGCCCTCGATCCGGTGGCCGCCAAAGCCGTTGTTCAGGATGGTGGGGCACTGGAGGGCCTCGCCCACGCCCAGCTTCAGGTGGGGATAGCGCTCCTTCAGAAGGTCCCCGGCGCTCATGGTGCCGGCGGAGCCGGAGGTGAAGCAGGTGCCGGCGAAGCGGTCCCCGGGACGCTTGACGGCCTCGAACACGTCCGCCAGGGCGGTGCCGGTGACGTTGTAGTGCCAGAGGGGGTTCCCCATCTCCTCGAACTGGTTGAAGATCATGTACTGGGGGTCCTGCTTGAGCTCGTTGGTCTTGTCGAAGATCTCTTTCACGTTGGACTCGCAGCCGGGGGTGGCGATGACCTCCGCCCCGATCTCATGGAGCCAGTCGAAACGCTCCTGGCTCATTTCCGCCGGGAGAATCGCCACGCCCTGGGCCCCCAGGAGCTTGGAGTTGAAGGCGCCGCCCCGGCAGTAGTTGCCGGTGGAGGGCCAGACGGCCTTGTGGACGTCCACGTCGAACTGGCCCGTCACCAGCCGGGGAGCCAGGCAGCCGAAGGAGGCCCCGACCTTGTGGCAGCCCGTGGGGAACCACTTGCCCACCATGGCGACGATACGGCAGGGCACGCCGGTGAGCTCCGGGGGAAGCTCAATGTAGTTGGGGACGTCCTGGAAGAGGCCGCCGGACTCCTTGGCCTCGTTCTTCCAGGTGACCCGGAAGAGGTTCAGGGGGTTTACGTCCCAGAGGCCCACGGCTTTCAGCTTGTCCTGGACCTTCCCGGGGATGGTCTCCGGGTGCTGCATCTGGGCGATGGTGGGAATGAGGATGTTGTTCTCCCGGGCTTTTTTCAGGTTGTGCTCCAGGCCTTGGCGGTGGATGGTGAGATCGATCATACTAAGTTCCCTCCTGTTTGTTCATGTCAATATAGGAATACAGGGTATACTTGGAAATGCCGAAGTACTTCGCCACCTTGTCGCCGGACTTGGTGATGAGGAAGGCCCCGTTTTGGCTGAGGAACTGGATGGCCTTTACCTTGTCCTCCTTGTTCATCACGGCGGCGGGCTTGCCCACCAAGGCCACGGACTGCTGGATCAGCTCGTCCAGCAAATCGCTGACGTTGGTGATGCGCTCCGGCTCGGAAGGGACCTCCTCCCCGGTGGAGGTCAGGTCGTGGAGGGCCTCCTCCATGAGGATGAGGCGGGAGATGTCGTAGTTGATGGCCAGGATGGCGGAGACCTTCCCCTTCCGGTCCCGGATATAGACGGTGGAGGATTTCAAAATCTTCCCGTCCGGGGTTTTGGTGAGGTAGCAGAGGTGGTCCTTGGGCTCCGGGTCCTGGGTGCGCAGCTGCTCCATCACCACGTTGGACGCGCCGTCCCCCACCTTCCGCCCGGAGACGTGGCCGTTGGCGATGAAGACGATGGAGCGGTCCGGGTCCCGGCTTAAATCGTGGATGGCCACCTCGCAGTTGGAACCGAATTGGGCGGCGATGCCGGCGGCTACCTGGCGCAGCAGCTCCAGCTTGCTGTTTTCCGTGGGTGCTCCCCCCTTTTCAGGCTGATTTTTGGATAAAGACACCGATTCATACTAGCATCATACCACGAAGTTTCGGAGAAATCAACAGCAATTCAAAAAAATTTTTTGGTTTTCTAAAATTTTGTTTGACAACGGGAAATCTTGTGCTATGATAGGGTTATAGGGAACAGGCGGCGAGGTCGCGAAGCCGTCAACATAAAATAAAAACGGAGGTCTGCATCATGGATTTCGAGAAGATCAAGTCGGCCGCGGAGGGCTACAAGGCGGAGATGTCCCGGTTCCTGCGGGACATGATTTCCCACCCCAGCGAGAGCTGCGAGGAAAAAGAAGTGGTGATGTGCATCAAGGCCGAGATGGAAAAGCTGGGCTTTGACAAGGTGGAGATCGACGGCCTGGGCAACGTCATCGGCTGGATGGGCCAGGGCGAAAAAATCATCGCCATCGACTCCCACATCGACACCGTGGGCATCGGAAACATCGACAACTGGGAAGCGGACCCCTACAAGGGCTATGAGACGGACGATATCATCTTCGGCCGGGGCGGCAGCGACCAGGAGGGCGGCATGGCCTCCGCCGTGTACGGGGCGAAAATCATGAAGGACCTGGGGCTCATCCCCGAGGGCTATAAGATCATGGTGGTGGGCTCCGTCCAGGAAGAGGACTGCGACGGCATGTGCTGGCAGTACATCGTCAACAAGTACTTCCAGGGCCCGGAGGACGCCCGGAGCAAGATTGAGTTCGTGATCTCCACCGAGCCCACCGACGGCGGCATCTACCGGGGCCACCGGGGCCGCATGGAAATCCGGGTGGACGTGAAGGGCGTTTCCTGCCACGGCTCCGCCCCCCACCGGGGCGACAACGCCATCTACAAGATGGCCGACATCCTCCAGGACGTCCGGGCCCTGAACGAAAACGGCGACGGTCCCTCCAACGCCGTCAAGGGCCTGGTCAAGATGCTGAATCCCGCGTTCAACCCCGAGCATTACGAGGACGCCCAGTTCCTGGGCCGGGGCACCTGCACCACCAGCCAGATTTTCTACACCTCCCCCAGCCGCTGCGCCGTGGCGGACAGCTGCTCCATCTCCATCGACCGGCGCATGACCGCCGGGGAGACCTGGGACTCCTGCCTGAAGGAAATCCGCCAGCTGCCCAGCGTGAAGAAATACGGGGACGACGTGAAGGTCTCCATGTACATGTACGACCGTCCCGCCTGGACGGGAACCGTCTATGAGACGGAGTGCTTCTTCCCCACCTGGATCAACAAGGCCGGCGCGGCCCATGTCCAGGCCCTGGTGGACGCCCACCACGCCCTTTGGGGCCAGGAGCGCATCGGCCACGCCGACGCGGACCAGGCCAAGGACGCCATGCACCTGCGCACCGGCCGCCCCCTGACGGACAAGTGGACCTTCTCCACCAACTGCGTGTCCATCCAGGGCCGGTACGGCATCCCCTGCGTGGGCTTCGGCCCCGGCGCGGAGTCCCAGGCCCACGCCCCCAACGAGATTACCTGGAAGCAGGACCTGGTGACCTGCGCCGCCCTGTACGCCGCCGCCATCCCCCTGTACAAGCCGGAGAACAAGACCGCCGACGTGACGGAGTTCCGCCAGAGCCTGACGGACAACGACATCAAATAATCATACCCAATCACAGATTCTAATTATTAAAATAAAGGGGTACAACACTATGTCTAAGACCATCGAGCTGGCACAGCACCTGGAGAAGCTGCACATCAACAATATGTACAAGTCTGACTTCTACTGGACCTGGGACAAGACCGACGAGGAGCTGGACGCCATCTTCACCGTGGCCGACGCCCTGCGGGATCTCCGGGAGCGGAACAAGTCCACCCGGATCTTTGACTCCGGCCTTGGCATCTCCATCTTCCGGGACAATTCCACCCGGACCCGGTTCTCCTTCGCCTCCGCCTGCAACCTGTTAGGGCTCACCGTCCAGGACCTGGACGAGAAGAAATCCCAGATTGCCCACGGCGAGACCGTCCGGGAGACCGCCAACATGGTTTCCTTCATGGCCGACGTCATCGGCATCCGGGACGACATGTTCATCGGAGAGGGCCACAAGTACCAGAAAACCTTCATGGACGCCGTGAAGGAAGGTTACCGGGACGGCATCCTGGAGCAGCAGCCCACCCTGGTAAACCTCCAGTGCGACGTGGACCACCCCACCCAGTGCATGGCCGACATGCTCCACATCATCCACCAGTTCGGCGGCGTGGAGAACCTCAAGGGCAAGAAAATCGCCATGACCTGGGCCTACTCCCCCTCCTACGGCAAGCCCCTGTCCGTTCCCCAGGGCGTCATCGGCCTCATGACCCGCTTTGGCATGGACGTGGTGCTGGCCCATCCCGAGGGCTATGACGTGATGCCCGAGGTGGAGGAAATCGCCAAGAAGAACGCCGCCGCCACCGGCGGAAGCTACAAAAAGGTCGCGACGATGGAAGAGGCCTTCCAGGACGCGGACATTGTGTATCCCAAGAGCTGGGCTCCCTTCGCCGCCATGGAGGAGCGGACCAAGCTCTATCAGGCCGGCGACCAGGCGGGCATCGACGCCCTGGAGAAGAAGCTCCTGGCCCAGAACGCCCAGCACAAGGACTGGACCTGCTCCGAGGAGATGATGAAGAAGACCCGGAACGGCTCCGCCCTGTACCTCCACTGCCTCCCCGCCGACATCACCGGCCTGAGCTGCCCCGAGGGCGAGGTGGACAACTCCGTCTTCGACCGCTACCTGGTGCCCCTGTACAAGGAAGCCAGCTACAAACCCTATGTCATCGCGGCCATGATTATGATGAGCAAGGTGAAGGACCCCGTGTCCGCCCTGATGGCCCTGGACGCCGCCGGCAAGCGGAAGTTCTTCTGAGAGGCCGCGCATCATGGGTAAACGTATCGTAGTCGCTCTGGGCGGCAACGCCCTGGGCAATAACCTGCCGGAGCAGATGGCGGCAGTGAAGCAGACCGCCAGGGCCATTGTGGACCTGATTGAGCAGGGCCACCAGGTGGTCATCGCCCACGGCAACGGCCCCCAGGTGGGCATGATTCAAAACGCCATGACCGAGCTGACCCGCTCGGACCCCGAGAAGTATATCCCCTGCCCCTTGTCCGTGTGCGTGGCCATGAGCCAGGGCTACATCGGCTATGACCTTCAGAACGGACTGCGGGAGGAGCTGCTGGACCGCGGCATCAACAAGGGGGTTGCCACCGTGCTCACCCAGGTGGAGGTGGACCCCCACGACCCCGCCTTCCAGAATCCCACCAAGCCCATCGGCGCCTTCATGACCAAGGAAGAGGCCGACGCCCTGGTGAAGGAGCGGGACTACAAGGTGGTGGAGGACGCCGGGCGGGGCTACCGCCGGGTGGTGGCCTCTCCCAAGCCGGTTTCCATTGTGGAAATCCAGTCCATCCAGGACATGGTGGAGGCCGGGCTGGTGGTCGTGGCCTGCGGCGGCGGCGGCATCCCCGTCTTCAAGACCGAGGGGCACCACCTCAAGGGCGCGGCAGCGGTCATTGACAAGGACTTTGCCAGCGAGAAGATGGCCGAGCAGCTGGACGCCGACGTGCTGATCATCCTTACCGCCGTGGAAAAGGTGGCGGTGAACTTCGGAAAGCCGGACCAGAAGTGGCTGGACAGCCTCACCCCGGAGGAGGCCCGGCGCTACATGGACGAGGGGCAGTTCGCCCCCGGGTCCATGCTGCCCAAGGTCCAGGCGGCGGTGCAGTTTGCCGAGTCCCGCCCGGGCAGGATGGCCCTCATCACCCTGCTGGAAAAGGCCAAGGCCGGCATCGCCGGGGAGACCGGCACCTCCATTTCCCTCTAATCTTCATATCTGACCAACGACGCCCGCCGGTTTTCCGGCGGGCGTTGTCTGCAAAAAAGCTGTGCGGTCTGATACCGCATCCTGGAAAAAGCTCCGTCATTTTTGACGAGAACAGCTGTAAAAATTTGCGGGTATTCGTGAATTTATCCGGAAAACGGAAGGAATCCAATTTTTTTGTTGCGCTTTGCGCGCCGGACATGTATAATAACGACTCAAGACAGGCGAAGTCCCCTTGCCGGGGAGGACGCCAAAGGGCCGCTTTGCGCGGCGGAGGGAACGCACAATGATGACGATGCACGCTCTGAACAGCATTCTGGGCCTGTACATTATTCTGGTTCTGGTACTGGTAGTTTTGCCGCCGAAACAGAATAGTGCGTTTGGTCATGCGCGAAACAAGGGCGTGATAAGCGGTTTTCCCAAAACAGCGTAACCGCCGGTCCCCCAAAACCGGAACTCTTGCAAGTCCGTGGCCCGACGAGGGACACGGGCTTTTTTGCTTTCCACACCGAAAGGAGATGCTGAGCATGGAACTGACAGGCGCGCAGATTTTGATGGAGGGCCTGGCCCGGGAGGGCGTGGAGCGGATCTTCGGCTACGCCGGGGCCACCATCTGCCCCATTGCCGACGCCCTGCGGGAGGACCCCAACTTGGACTACACCCTGGTCCGCACGGAGCAGAACGCTGGGCACATGGCCTCCGGCTACGCCCGGGTGACGGGGAAGACGGGGGTGTGCATCGTCACCTCCGGCCCGGGGGCCACGAACCTCATTACCGGCGTGGCCACGGCCTATATGGACTCCATCCCCCTGGTGGCCATCACGGGCCAGGTGCCCTCCAACCTCCTGGGGCGGGACATCTTCCAGGAGGTGGACATCACCGGGGCGGTGACCCCCTTTACCAAGCACTGTTATTTGGTGAAGGACGCGGCCCAGCTGCCGGTGGTCCTCAAGGAGGCGTTTCACATCGCCTCCACGGGCCGCCCCGGCCCGGTGCTCATTGACATCCCCGTGGACGTGCAGGAGCAGCTGGTGCCGGACGTGGTCTTCCCCGAGGAGGTCCGCATCCGGGGCTATAACCCCAGCGTCCGGGGCAACGACAAACAGATTTCCAACGTGGCCGCGGCCATCGGCGTGGCCCAAAGGCCGGTGATCTGCGCCGGGGGCGGCGTGTTCCTGGCCCATGCCGAGGAGGAGCTGCGGCAGTTTGCCGAGTACACCAGCATCCCGGTGGTCACGACGATGATGGGCCTCAGCCTCCTGTCTACGGAGCACCCGCTGAACATGGGCATGATCGGGGCCCACGGGAACAATACGGCCAACAAGGCCCTGGTAAAGTCGGACCTTCTCATTATGATCGGCACCCGGGTGGCGGACCGGGCCATCGTCTCCCCGGACGAGATTCAAAAGCGGATGGCCAACATCCACATCGATGTGGACCCCGCCGAAATCGGGAAAAACATGCAGTCCACCCTTCCCCTGGTGGGGAACGCCAAGGTGATCCTCCAGCAGCTGATGGAGCGGGGGGCCCGGGCGGAGTGCGGGGCGTGGCGGGAGATGCTCCAGGAGCTCCGCCGGACAAACCTGGGCCGGGGCTATCCCACGAAGGACGGGTACGTCTTCCCGGGCCGCCTCCTGCGGCTTTTGGGCGAGCGTCTAAAGGAGGACGCCGCCGTCTGCGTGGACGTGGGGCAGAATCAAATCTGGGCCTGCAAGCACCTGCGGCTCAACGGGGCCCGGTTTTTGACCAGCGGGGGGCTGGGGACCATGGGCTACGCCATCCCCTGCGCCGTGGGCGTAAAGACCGCCCAGCGGTCGCGGCAGGTGGTGGCCGTCTGCGGCGACGGGTCCTTCCAGATGTCCATGAACGAGCTGGCCGCCGTGAAGGCCGGAGGCTTTGATTTGAAAATTGTCCTTTTCCGCAACGGCGTCCTGGGCCTTGTGAACCAGATTCAGGGCAAGGAGCCCTACCACGGGCCCTTCGGCGTGCGGCTGGAGGGGGACCCGGACTTCGCCGCCATCGCCTCCGCCTACGGCGTCCCCAGCATGACGCTGCGGGATGAGGCCAAGGTGGAGGAGACGCTGGACCGCTTTTTGGCGAAGGAGGGGCCCTGCCTCCTCATCGCGGAGGTGAGCCCCGAGTGGAAAACCACGGACTGAGAGGGAGGACGGAAGGATGAAACAGACAATTTCCATACTGGTAGAGAACCGGGCGGGCGTTTTGAACCGGGTGGCCAGCCTGTTCTCCCGCCGGGCCTTCAACATCGACTCCCTGGCGGTGGGCGTGACGGACGACCCCTCCCTGTCCCGGATGACCATTATTGTGGACAATGGGAACAGCGTGGTGGAGCAGGTGGAAAAGCAGCTGAACAAGCTGGTGGAGGTCATCAAGGTCCGCACCCTGGACGAGGGGAACATGATTGGCCGGGAATTGATGATCATAAAAGTCAGCGCCAACAAAAACAACCGGGAACACATCATGACCATCTGCGGCATCTGCGGGGCCAAGGCGGCGGACATTTCCCCCACCTCCATGACCCTGGAGATCTCCGACACCCCGGACCGGGTGGACGTGTTCGAGGAGATGATGCGGCCCTTCAACATTTTGGAGGTGGCCCGGACCGGAGTCATCGCCCTGCAAAAGGGCGGGGGAAAAATCTGACGGTATGAAGGAGTGACCACGATATGGATAAAGCACAGAAAAAAGCCCTGACGGAGGAGTGGAAGAACCGCCGCCCGGAGATGGGCGTCATCTCCCTGCGGTGCAGGGAGACGGGAGAGGTCTTCCTGGGAACCGCCAAGGACACGAAAGCGGCGTTCAACAGCGTCCGGGCCAAGCTCTCCGGCGGCTTGCACCCCAACAAGCGGCTGATGGAGCTATGGAAGCAGTACGGCGAGGAGGGCTTTGCGTTCTCCGTGGCCGCCGTGCTGGAGTATGAGGACCCGCTGGAGGACCACAGCGAGGAGCTGGAGACTCTGCGGGAGCTGTGCCTGGCGGAGGACGAACACGCGGTGAAAATATGGAAATGAACCGCCGGAGGAGGAGAGTGCGCCTATGAAAATCAGAGCGACCGCGGCCATCATGGAGTGCCTGCTGGAGCAGGAGGTGGACACCGTCTTCGGCTATCCCGGCGGCACCATTTTGAACGTCTATGACGAGCTGTACCGTTACCAGGACAAAATCCGCCACATCCTCACCGCCCACGAGCAGGGGGCGGCCCACGCGGCGGACGGCTACGCCCGGTCTACCGGGAAGGTCGGCGTGTGCTTCGCCACCTCCGGCCCCGGGGCCACAAACCTGACTACCGGCATCGCAACCGCCTATCTGGATTCCTCCCCGGTGGTCTTTCTCACCTGCAACGTCACCGAGGCCACGTTGGGCAAGGACGCCTTCCAGGAGGTGGACATCACCGGCATCGCCATGCCGATTACGAAAGCCACCTTCTTAGTCCGGGACCCGGCGGCGATTCCCGCCGTCATGCGCCAGGCCTTCGCCGTGGCCGCCAGCGGGCGGCCGGGGCCGGTGCTCATCGACTTTTTGAAGGACGTGACCTTCCCCAGCGTGGAGATTGAATATGAGTTCGTCCCCTGGCGGGAGAACCGGGGCTGTGCCGGAATGCGGGAGCTGAACCGGGACCACGAGCTGAAAAAGCCCACCCCCAACCAAGAGGACGTGGACATCCTCTTAGAGATGATTAAGCAGGCCCAGCGGCCCTTCGTCATCTGCGGCGGCGGCGTGGTGCTGGGCCGGGCGGACAAGGAATTCAAGGCGTTTGCCGAAAAGCTGGACGCCCCGGTAGCCATCAGCCTCATGGGCGGCGGCGGCTTCTCCGGAAGCCACCCCCTGACCACCGGCATGATCGGCATGCACGGCTCCAAGGCCTCCAACACCGCCTGTGACGAGTGTGATCTGCTCATCGCCGTGGGCTGCCGCTTCTCCGACCGGGTGGCCCTGAACCCGGCGACGTTTGCCCGCCAGGCCAAGATTGTCCAAATCGACATCGACCGGGCGGAGATTGACAAAAACGTGCTGACGGACCACCACATCATCGGCTCCGCCCGGCGGGTGCTGGCCATGCTGAACGAGAAGCTGCCCCAGTACGACCACAGCGAATGGAAGGCCCACATCCTGCCCCTCCGGGCCCCGTCGGTGGCCGAGGACAGCGACCACCTCACCCCCCAGCAGGTGCTGGAAACCATCCGGCTCCAGATGCCCGAGGACGCGGTGGTGGCCACGGACGTGGGCCAGCACCAAATGTGGGCCATCAAGTACCTCCACTTCCAGTACCCCGGCCAGATGCTCACCTCCGGCGGCTTCGGCACCATGGGCTTTGGCCTGGGGGCCGCCATCGGGGCCCAGACGGCCCACCCCGGCAAGCGGGTCTTCCACATCACCGGGGACGGGTGCTTCCGCATGAACTGCCACGAGCTGGCGACGGTCCAGCACTACAGGCTGCCCATCATAACCGTGGTCTTTAACAACGGCACCCTGGGCATGGTCCGCCAGTGGCAGAGCCTCATCTACGGAAAGCGCTACTCCGAAACCACCCTGGACCGGGGGCCGGACTTCGTGAAGCTGGCGGAGGCCTATGGCATCCGGGGCTTCCGGGTGAAGAGCAAGGAGGACATGGAAAAGGCCCTGGCCCAGGCCCTGGCGGCCCGGGAGCCGGCGGTCCTCGACTGTATGCTGGACATCGACGAGATGGTCCGGCCCATGGTGGCCTCCGGGTCCGAGATTACGGATTTCCTGCTGAGCGAAGGAGGAGAGTCATGAGAAAGCAATGGGACACGGAGAAGAAGCTCTACACCCTCTGCATCCTGACGGAGGACACCCCCGGCATCCTCAGCCAGGTGGCGAGGCTCTTCTCCCGGAAGGGCTATAACATCGAGTCCATTGTCTCCGGCGCCACGGACCGGCCCCACACCGCCCGCATCTCCATCGAGCTGCTGGCGGACGAGCTGGTGGTCAACCAGCTGGCCACTCAGTGCCGCAGGCTCCTGGGGGTTCAGGCGGTGAAGATCTTCGACGAGGAGACCTGCATCCGCCGGGAGATTGCCCTCATCAAGGTCCGGGCGGCGGACCACGGCACCCGGGACGAGATTATCCAGATGACCAACATCTTCCGGGGCCATATCATCGACGTGGACAAGGAGTCCCTGACGGTCTGGGTCTTCGGCTCCCAGAGCAAGAACGCGGCGCTGATTCAGATGCTGGAGGACTTCGGCATCCTGGAGATTGCCAAGACGGGTACTATCGCCATCGAAAGAGGGCGTAGCACGATATATGACGAGAGCAAATTGAAGGAGGAATATGAATATGGCAAGAATGTACTATGAAAAGGACTGCGACCTGGGCAAGCTGGACGGGAAGAAAATCGGCATCATCGGCTACGGCTCCCAGGGCCACGCCCATGCCCTGAACCTGAAGGAATCCGGCTGCGACGTGTGCGTGGGCCTGCGCCAGGGCTCCAAGAACTGGGCGGGCGCCGAGGCGGCGGGGCTGAAGGTTCAGACCGTGGCGGATACCGCCAAATGGGCCGATATCATCATGATTCTGGTGAACGACGAGGTCCAGGCGGACGTTTACAAAAACGACATCGCCCCCAACCTGGAAGCCGGGAACCTGCTGATGTTCGCCCACGGCTTCAACATCCACTTTAAGCAGATTGTGCCCCCCGCCGGGGTGGACGTGGCCATGATCGCCCCCAAGGGCCCGGGCCACACCGTCCGCTCTACGTATGTCAACGGCAAGGGCGTGCCCTGCCTCGTCGCCGTGGAGCAGAACGCCACGGGGAAGGCCCTGGATCTGGCCCTGGCCTATGCGGCGGGCATCGGCGGCGCGAGAGGCGGCGTCATGGAAACCACCTTCCAGGATGAGACGGAGACCGACCTCTTCGGCGAGCAGGCCGTCCTCTGCGGCGGCGTGGTGGAGCTGATGAAGCTGGGCTTCGAGACTCTGGTGGAGGCGGGCTATGCCCCGGAGAACGCCTACTTCGAGTGCATCCACGAAATGAAGCTCATCATCGACCTCATCAACAAGGGCGGCGTGGCCATGATGAACTACTCCATTTCCGACACGGCGGAATACGGCGAATACGTCTCCGGTCCCCGGATTCTCCCCTATGAGGAGACCAAGAAGAACATGAAGGCGGTGCTGGCGGACATCCAGGACGGCGTGTTTGCCGGGAAGTGGATTGCCGAAAACAAAAACGGCCGGACCTTCTTCAACGCCAAGCGCCGTCAGCTGGCCCAGCACCAGATGGAGACCGTGGGCGCGGAGCTCCGGCGCAACATGCTCTGGGGCGACGATACCGACCCCGATACCGCCTCCAATTGATTGCTCAGCTTCCGAAAAGCGCCGCCTCCCCAGGCGGCGTTTTTTCAAGAAAGGATTGACCGCTATGAACCGTATCCTTCCCCACCTCATTCTTTACAGCGATTTAGGGCCGGACAGCATCCTGGTCCGCCTGGCGGAGATTATCCGGGAGTGCAAAACCGGCGGCGCGAAGGAGCCTTTGCTTCTGCGCGCCAACGCGGAGGTCAAGCGCATCCTGGACCTCTCCACCGCCTGCGGTTTTGACGAAAATCTCTGGCAGTGCTATCTCACCTGGGTCCTCATGACCAACGAAAACTCCTTCACCCGGACCTGCGAGCGGGTGGGCGCCACGGAGGGCGGCAGCGTGAACCGCTTTGCGGAAAGCGACTTCGCCGTTTTCCACCAGCTCTTCCACTACGATTTTTCCGAGCTGGAGCGGTACCTGCTGACAGATTGCTTTTCCATCCTCACCGCCTACCACGCCATCCCCAAGCGGGAGCGGACCTATAACCGGGACGTCAGCGCCCAGGTCCTGGCCCTCCGGAAGGCGCTGTCGGAGGCGGAAAACGGGCATGAGATGTTCCAATTGGTGACAGACTATTACAAGCGGTACGGCTACGGCGTCTTCGCCATGAACCGGGCCTTCCGCATCCGGCGGGAGGATGGGCTGGAGTTTCTGCCCATCAGCAATGTGGACGGCGTGCGGCTGGAGGATCTTTTGGGCTATGAGAGCCAGAAGGCGGAGCTGCGCCGGAATACGGAGGCGTTCCTGGCCGGGAAGCACGCCAACAACGTGCTGCTCTACGGCGACGCGGGGACGGGAAAATCCACCAGCGTCAAGGCCCTCATTAACGAGTACTACGACCGGGGTCTTCGCATGATCGAGATCTACAAGCACCAGTTCGGGGAGCTGTCCCGCATCCTGGCGGAGATCAAAAACCGGAACTACCGCTTTATCATCTTTATCGACGACCTCTCCTTCGAGGAAAACGAGGTGGAATACAAGTTCCTCAAGGCCGTCATTGAGGGCGGCGTGGAGACCCGGCCGGAGAATGTCCTCATTTACGCCACGTCCAACCGCCGCCACCTCATCCGGGAGACTTGGAACGACCGGCAGGATATGGAGCACCACGGGGACATTCACCGCTCCGACACCATGGAGGAAAAGCTCTCCCTGGCGGCCCGGTTCGGCGTGACCATCAACTACAACGCCCCCAGCCCCAAGGAGTTCCAGGCCATCGTCAAGGCCCTGGCGGAGCGCCAGGGGATTCAGATGGACGAGAAGGAGCTGATGGTCAAGGCCAACGCCTGGGAGGTCCGCCACGGCGGCTTTTCCGGCCGGACGGCCCAGCAGTTCGTCCACTATCTGGAGGGGCTGGCGGAATGAAGGTGCTGGTCAGCGCGTGCCTCTTGGGAGAGAACTGCAAGTACAGCGGAGGGAACAACCTGTGTCCCGGACTGCTGGACTGGCTGAAAAAGGAGGGCCATGAGGCCGTGCCCGTCTGCCCGGAACAACTGGGGGGCCTGCCCACGCCCCGGACTCCGGCGGAGATTGTGGGCGGCGCGGTCACCACCCGGGACGGGGAGGACGTGGACCAGGCTTTCCGCCGGGGAGCGGAAGCGGCCCTGGGCATCGCCCGGCGGGAGGGCGCGGAATTGGCCGTGCTCCAGCCCAGGAGCCCCAGCTGCGGCGTGAAGCAGGTTTATGACGGCACATTCAGCGGGCGGAGAGTCAGCGGACAGGGCGTCTTTGCCAGGCTGCTGGCGGAGAGCGGCTTCCCGCTTCTGGAACCCGAGGATCTGCCGTGAAAACCTGAAATAGGGGATTGCGGTCGGGCCCGTCCCTGTGGTAAAATAACCTCCGTGATTAGAATCCGCCGCTGGGCGGACAGCTTGAAAAAGGGCGGTGTGTGATGATGGACCAGAAATGGCTCCAGACCTACCGAGAGGAGATTGAAACCTTCTCCGGGAAAATCCGGGATTTCCAGGAGGGCAAAATTGACAGGAAGGACTACAAGGGCTGCTCCGGCGGCATGGGCAGCTATGCCCAGCGGGACGCGGCGAAGCACATGCTCCGCCTGCGCCTGCCCGCCGGGCGGCTGACCTTGGAGCGGCTGAAATTCCTGGCGGATACCGTGGAGAAGTACCAGGTCCGGCGATTGAAGCTCACCACCTGCGAGACGGTGCAGCTCCACGACCTGGCGGCGGAGCAGGTGCCCGCCATTATGGAGGAGGCCGCCGCCTGCGGCATCCTCTGCCGGGGCGGCGGCGGGGACAACCCCCGGAACGTCATGTGCAGCCCCCTCTCCGGCGTGCAGGAGGGGGAGGCCTTTGACCCGTCCCCTTACGCGGCGGCGGTGACGGACTACCTTCTCTCCGTCTGCCGGGAGATTCACATGCCCCGGAAGCTGAAAATCGCGTTCTCCAACGGCGCGGACGACTCTGTCCACAGCGCCTTCCGGGACATGGGCTTCCGGGCCCAGGCGGACGGGACCTTCTCCCTCCGCATCGCCGGGGGCCTGGGGGCCATGGGCCACCGCATGGGCGTGCTGGTGGACGAGGCTGTCCAGCCTGGAGAGGTCCTTTACTACGTCAAGGCCATGGTGGACACCTTCTGCCGGCACGGCAACTATGAGAACCGGGCCAAGGCCCGGACCCGCTTCATGCAGGACACCCTGGGCCCCGAGGGGCTTAAGGAGGCGTTTTTGAAAAACGTGGAGTCCGCCAAGGCGGAGGGAGGGCTGGAACTGCCCCGGCTGGAGGCCCTGGCCGATGTCTGCGGGGGAGAGGAGACGCTGGAACACCCACGGGCCATCCGGCAGAAGCAGCCGGGAATGTATACGGTGAAGTACCACCCCGTGGGCGGCCTCCTGCCGGCGGAGAAGCCCGCCCGGCTGTACGCCGCCATCAAGGACCTGTGCAACGCGGAGTGCCGGGTGGGACCGGACGAGACTTTGTATATCATCAATCTCCCCGCCGCCGGGGCGGAAAAAGTCCTGGCCCTTACGGAGGACGGGGCGAAGACGGAGTTTGAATACAGCGTGGCCTGTATCGGCGCCACAGTCTGCCAGCAGGGCGTCCGGGACAGCCAGGGGCTGCTCCGGGCCGCGGTAAGCGCGGTCCGGGAGGCGGGCATCCCTGACGGGGCCCTGCCCAGGATTCGGATCTCCGGCTGCCCCTCCAGCTGCGCCGCCCACCAGGCGGGGACCATCGGCTTCCAGGGCGGCGTGCGCCTGGAGGACAAGAAGCCCCAGCCCGCATTCCGCCTGTTCCTGGGAGGCGGCGACGCCCTGGACGAGGCCCGTTTCGGCGAGGCGGGCGCGGTAATCCTGGAGAAGGATATCCCCGCCCTGCTGGTGGAGCTGGGAAGGGCCGCGGCGGCGCAGGGACAGAGCTGGGCCCAGTGGTCCGAGACTCACCGGGAGGATTTGAACGCCATTGTGGCGAAGTACGCCTGATACGATTTTGACGGAAAGGAGGCGGGCCTGGGGTCCGTCTCCTTTGCCGCTTGATGGGAGAATGGAAAACCATGAAACGCCTTTGCCTGCTGCTTGCGCTGCTGCTGCCGCTGACCGCCTGTGGAGCGCCGGGGAAACCGGCCGGAGATCCGCCGCCTTCTGAAAAGGCGGTAACCTTTACGGATGACCTGGGACAATCGTTTGCCCTGGAGCCGCCCCGGAGGGTGGCGGCTATGATCGGCAGCTTTGCCGACATCTGGTGCCTGGCCGGGGGGCGGGACAGCCTCATCGCCGCCGCCGGGGACGCCTGGACCTCCTTCGATCTGGGACTGGGGGAGGACGTGGCGGACCTGGGGGCCGTGAAGGAGCCGAATCTGGAGGTCCTGCTGGCGGCGGAGCCGGATTTGATTCTGGCCAGCGTCAATACCGCCGCGAACCTGGAATTGAAAGATACCTTCGCCCAGGCGGGGCTGAACGCCGCCTACTTCGAGGTGGACTGCTTCGACGACTACCTGCGGATGCTGGAAATCTGCACCCGCCTCACGGGACAGCCGGAGCGGTACGAGATCTATGGGATCGCCGTCCGGGCCCAGGTGGACGCGGCGGTTGCCCGGCAGGACGGCAGCGCCCCGAAGGTTCTCTATGTCCGGGCCAGCGGCAGCAGCTGCAAGGCCAAGGGCAGCGAGGGCAGCGTCCTGGGGGAGATGCTGGCGGCGCTGGGCTGCGTCAACATCGCCGACAGCGGGGGGCTGCTGGAAAATCTGAGCCTGGAGGGCATCATCGCCGGGGACCCGGACTATATCTTCGCCGTGCTTCAAGGGGCGGACGCCGCGGCGGCCCGGAAGTCCCTGGATGCCGCCCTGCTCTCGAACCCCGCCTGGGGGACTCTCCGGGCGGTGCGGGAAGGGCGGTTCATCACCCTGGACCACAAGCTTTACAACCTGAAGCCCAACGCCCGCTGGGGGGAAGCCTATGAAGGACTTGCGGATATCCTCTACCCGAACTAAATATGCCCTCCCGGCCCTGGGGGCGCTGGCGGTCCTCTCCGCCCTGCTGAGCCTGTGCCTGGGGGCGGTCCCCCTGGGGCCGGGAGAGGTCTTCTCCGCCCTGGCGGGGAGGGAGAGCGGGGCGGCGGCTCAGATCGTCCTCTATGCCCGGCTGCCCCGGACCTGCGGCTGCCTTCTGGCGGGGGCGGCGCTGGCGGCGGCGGGGACCATCATCCAAGGGGTGCTGGGAAATCCCCTGGCGGCGCCCAACGTCATCGGCGTCAACGCCGGGGCGGGGCTTTGTACGGCCTTGTGCGCCGCCCTCTGGCCCGCCCGGACGGCGGCGCTTCCCTTCGCCGCCTTTTTGGGCGCCCTGGGGGGCGTTGGGCTGGTGCTGGCCATCGGGACCCGGACCGGCGCGTCCAGAATGACCCTGGTGCTGGCGGGGGTGGCGGTGTCCGGCATGTTCAGCGCGGGCATCGACGCCGTGCTGACCTTCTTCCCCGACGCGCTGAACGGCTACACGGACTTCCGGGTGGGAGGCGTGGCGAACCTCTCCATGGGCCGGGTGGCCCCGGCGTTCTGGGTGGCTTTGACGGCGCTTTTCCTGGCGTTGTCCCTGGCGGGGGAGATGGACGTGCTGCTTTTGGGGGAGGAGACCGCCCGGAGCCTGGGGCTTCCCGCCCGGCGGCTGCGGCTGGTGCTGCTGGCCCTGGCGGCGGCGCTGGCGGGGTCGGCGGTGAGCTTCGCGGGGCTTTTGGGCTTTGTGGGCCTCATCGCCCCTCACATGGTCCGGCGGCTGGTGGGGGAGGACAGCTCCGCCCGGCTGCTCTGGGCGTCCGCCCTGGGGGGCGCGGCGCTGCTGACGGTATGCGATATTTTGGCCCGGACGCTGTTCGCCCCCTATGAGCTGCCGGTGGGGGTGGTGCTGTCCCTGCTGGGCGGGCCGTTTTTCCTGTGGCTTCTTCTGCGGCAGAGACGGGGAAGGAGGCGCGGGCATGCTTGAGGCGAGAAATCTCTCGGCGGGCTATCCGGGCCGGGCGGTGCTGGCGGGCGTGTCCCTGGCGGCGCGGCCCGGGCGGGTGCTGGCGCTGCTGGGGCCCAACGGCTGCGGAAAGAGCACGCTGCTGCGGACCATGGCCGGCCTTCTGCCGCCCCTGGGCGGGGAGGTGCTGCTGGACGGAAGGCGGGACTACAGCCCCCGGCAGGCCGCCCAGCGGGTCGCCTATCTTCCCCAGTCCCGGACGGCGCCCAACATCACGGTCCGGCGGCTGGTTCTCCACGGGCGGTTTCCCTACCTCTCCTATCCCCGGCGCTATGGCCGGGAGGACTATGAGGCGGTGGACCGGGCCCTGGCGGCGGCGGACGCCTTGGATTTGGCGGATCGGCCTTTGCCGGAGCTTTCCGGGGGACAGCGGCAGAAGGCCTACCTCGCCATGGCCCTGGCCCAGGAGACGGAGGCCATTCTCATGGACGAGCCCACCACCTTTTTGGACATCCGGCACCAGCTGGAGGTCCTGGCCCTGGTCCGCCGCCTGGCGGAGGAGGGGCGGGGGGTGGTGCTGGTCCTCCACGATCTCTGCCTGGCCCTGACCGCGGCGGATGACGTGGCTGTGCTGGGGGAGGGACGCCTGCTGGCCCTGGGCGGGCCGGAGGCGGTCTATCAAAGCAAGGTGCTGGAGCGGGTCATGGGGGTCCGGCTGGACCGGAGCGAAGGGCCCGGGGGGCGGCGCTATTTCTGCCAACTGCCGGAGGAGGGCTGACATGGGGTATTTTCCGTTTTTTATGGACCTGGAGGGCCGGGAGGGCCTGGTCGTAGGCGGCGGGGCCGTGGCCCTTCGGAAGCTTCAAAAGCTGCTGCCCTACGGCCCCCGGCTCACCGTGGCCGCGCCGGAGCTGCTGGCGGAAATCGAGGCCCTGCCGGGGCTGACGCGGCTCCGCCGGTCCTTTGCGCCCGCGATGCTGGAGGGGAAAGGCTTTGTGATTGCCGCCACGGATGACCGGGAGGTGAACCGGGGGATTGCGGCCCTCTGCCGGGAGCGGGGCATTCCGGTGAACGCGGTGGATGACAAGGAGCAGTGCACCTTCCTGTTTCCCGCCCTGGTGAAGCGGGGGTATTTGACCGTGGGCGTCTCCACCGCCGGGGCCAGCCCCAGCGCCGCCGCCTGGGTGGGGCGGCGGGTTTCGGAGCGTCTGCCGGAGGACTTCGGGGAGCTGCTGGACTACCTGGCCTCCCTGCGTCCCATGGTCCAAAAACGGGTGGCGGAGGAAAACCGCGCCGCCGTGTTTGCCCGGCTGTTTTCGGATTGTATGGAACAGGGCTTTCCCCTGAAGGAGGCCGCGCTGGCGGCGGTGCTGGAAGGTGCGCCCGGGATGGGGAAGGTCTATCTGGTGGGCGCGGGCTGCGGGGCGGCGGACCTGATTACCGTCCGGGGCCTGCGGCTGCTGGAGCGCTGCGGGGCGGTGGTTTACGACGATCTGCTGGACCAGGCGCTGCTGGACGCGGCCCCGGAGGGGGCGGAAAAAATCTATGTGGGCAAGCGGCGGGGACGGCACTCCATGGCCCAGGAGGACATCAACGCCCTGCTTATTGCCAAGGCCCGGGAGGGAAAACAGGTGGTCCGCCTCAAGGGCGGGGACCCCTTCGTCTTTGGGCGGGGCGGGGAGGAGGCCCTGGCCCTCCAGGCCGCCGGAATTGCGTGGGAGTATGTGCCCGGAGTTACCTCCGCCGTGGCTGTGCCGGGGGCGGCGGGGATTCCCGTCACCCACCGGGGGGTGGGCCGGAGTTTCTGCGTGGTTACGGCCCGCACGGCGGATTCGGCGGACGGACTGCCGGAGAATTTGGAGGAGCTGGCCCGGCTAGGGGGGACGCTGGTGTTTCTCATGGGCCTGTCCCGGCTGGAGGAAATCGCCCGGGGGCTTACCGGAGCCGGACTGCCGCCGGATACCCCCGTTGCCGTGATCGGCGGAAAAAACGCCCCCCGGACCATCCGGGGGACGTTGGGAGACATCGCGGAGCGGGCCCGGGAGGCCGCGGCCCCCGCCGTCATTGTGGTGGGGGGCACGGCGGGAATGGAGCTTCGGGGTTAGCCGCCGTAGCCGTAGCGCCTGCGCTGGGTGAGGAGGAACAGGATGGTTACCGCCAGGGTCAGGACTTCCGCCGCCGTCACCGCCAGCCAGATGCCGTCCAGCCCCAGGAAGAGGGGCAGGACGAAGATGGCCGCCGTCTGAAAGAGGAGGGTCCGCAGAAAGGCGATGGCGGCGGAGAGGACGCCGTTTCCCAGGGCGGTGAAAAAGGCGGAGCCGAAGATGTTGAAGCCCATGGCCAGGAAGGACAGGGCGTACAGCCGGAAGCCCCGGGCGGTGAGGGCCAGCAGGTCCGCGTCATAGCTCACAAAGATCCGGGACAGGGGGAACGCCATGCCCACGGCGGCGGCGGTGAGCCCGGCGCAGCCCGCCAGCATCAAAAGGAGGCTCTTGCGCAGGAGGCTTCGCAGCTCCTCCTGGTTTCCCGCGCCATAGTGATAGCTGACAATGGGGCCCGCGCCGATGGAGTAGCCCATGAAGACGCCGATGAAGATGAAGTTCACGTACATGATGACCCCGAAGGCCGCCACGCCGTCCTCCCCGATGAGGCGCATGAGCTGGAAGTTATAGAGGATGCTGACCAGGGAGGTGGAGAGGTTCCCCATCATCTCCGAGGAGCCGTTGGAGCAGGTCTGGGCCAGGACCCGGCCCTCCAGTCTGGTTTTCGTCAGGCGGAGAGGGGTCTTGTTGGGCAGGAGGAAGTAGACTAGGGGCACCACGCCCCCCACCAGGGAGCTGGCCACCGTGGCGATGGCCGCCCCGGCCACGCCCCAGGGCAGGACCCCCACCAGAAGCCAGTCCCCCACCATGTTGGTCAGGCCCGCCGCCACCGTGAGCCACAGCCCCAGCTTGGGCCGCTCCGCCGCCACGAGGAAGCTCTGGAACATATTTTGCAAAATAAAGGGCACCAGGGCCAGGGAGAGAATGCGCCCGTAGCGGACGGCAAGGGGAAGCATTTCTCCTGCGGCCCCCAGAAGGAGGCAGAGGGGCTCCATGATGAGCTCCGCCAGAACCGTCAGCACCGCGCCGGCGAGGACGCCGGCGGCGACGATGAGGGAGAAGTAGCGGTTTGCCCGGGGCAGGTCCCCCTCTCCCATGGTGCGGGCCACCACGGCGCTGCCGCCGGTGCCCAGCATGAAGCCCACCGTGGCGAAAATCATCAGGGCGGGCATAATGAGGTTCACCGCCGCGAAGGCGGTCTTGCCCGCGTAGTTGGAGACGAAAACGCCGTCTACCACGCCGTAGATGGAGGTGAAGATCAGCATGACGATAGTGGGGAAGGTGAAGCGCAGGAGCTTGGCATAGCTGAAATGCTCGGATAAACGGATGTGCATAGGGAGTTCCTTTCTCTTTATATCAGGGGCCGCCGGGGATTCCGGCGGTTTTATGGTTTGGGAAGGGAGGCCGCCGCCTTTCGGAAGAGGGAGAGCCATTTCTGGGACAGGCGGATCATATCCCGCAGCTCCTCCTCGGTCAGCCCCCCGGCAGCGGCCCGCTCGGCCGCCATGATGGGAAGGACTTTTTCACGGACCAGCTCCTGGCCCTGAGCCGTGAGGAAGAGGGAAACCTCCCGGCCCTCTCTGGGACGGAGGGAGAGAAAGCCGTCCCGCTCCAGCTTCCGGACGGAGGAGTGGACGGTCTGCTTGCTGATAGAGACTTGACGGCAGATGTCCTTCTGCGTGCAGCCGTCCCCTCGCTCCACCAGGCACCACAGTACCCAGAGGGCGCTGTCCGACAGGCCCAGGGCCTGGGCCAGGGTGTGGTAAAATTCATCAATTTGGTGGTCGGCCTGGAGGTATTCCTGAAACAGCGTGTAATGGTCCATGTGCGGGCTCCTTATTATGGTATGAAATCGGACTTGCTGAGGACAAATGGTAGTATAGTCTGATTTCATACCAAGGTCAACCGTGAATCCGCACAAGGATACTGGGGAACTCCCTGCAGGATATGTAGAAAGGGGCCCGGAATCCGGGCCCCTGGTTACTTTGCGGTGGAGATGCAGAGGGCGTGGCAGATGGAGGGGATGGACTCTCCTTGAAAGCTGGAGGTGGGGGAGAGCAGGGCCCCGGTGGGGGCGAAGACGATTTTCTTCCATTTCCCCTGGCGCATACCGGAGAGGAGGTAGCCGTTGAGCACCGAGGCGGAGCAGCCGCAGCCGGAGCCCCCGGCGTGCATGTCCTGCTTTTCCCGGTCGTAGAGGAGGAGGCCGCAGTCCTGGAAGTGCTCCCCCATGTCGATGCCGTCCTTGGAAAAGAAGTCCCGGACGATGGCGTGGCCCAGCTCCCCCAGGTCCCCGGTGACCACCAGGTCGTAGTCCTGGGGCTTGGTTTTTGTGTCCTGGAAAAAGGCGGAAAGGGTGTCGTAGGCCGCCGGGGCCATGGCGGCCCCCATGTTGTTGGCATCCGCGATGCCTTTGTCCACGATTTTTCCGCAGGTGACGTGGGTGATATAGGGCCCCTCCCCCTGGGAGGCCAGGATGGTGCACCCGGCGGCGGTGGCGGTCCACTGGGCGGTGGGGGTCCGCTGGTTGCCGTAGGGCACGGGCATCCGGTATTGGCGCTCCGCCGTGCAGAAGTGGGAGGAGGTCATGGCGGCGGCTTTTTCCGCAAAGCCCCCGTCAATGGCCATGGCCGCCAGGGAGAGGGATTCCCCCATGGTGGAGCAGGCCCCGTAGAGCCCGTAGAAGGGCACGCCGAACTCCCGCAGGCCGAAGGAGGAGCCGATGCACTGGTTTAAGAGGTCCCCGGCGAAGATATAGTCCAGGTCTCCGGGCTTGAGCTTAATCTGGTCCAGGGCCCGCTGGAGGACCCGCTTCTGCATGGCGGACTCCGCCTTTTCCCAGGTCTTTTCCCCGAAGAAGGAGTCCTGGTCCAGCTCGTCGAAGTGCTCCCGCAGGGGGCCCTCCCCCTCCAGCTTGCCGCCGATGTTGGCGTAGGAGATGACGGAGGGGGGATGCTCCAGGGCGACGGTGCGGCGCCCGATCCGTTTGTTGTTCATAGCGCGCCTCCTTGTGGCAGTGGTGTTCCTCCTAGGATGCCCGCGGGAGGGCGCTTTATGCGGGAGAAAAAGGCAAAAGGTGTCCTCTTTGCTTCCGGCTCTTGCGGAGAAAAGGGGACTTTGCTATAGTAAGATATAACAAACCCTGAAGGGGGATAAAACGAAAGGAAGTGTGCGGGATGAACTATGAAATCAAGGGCGAGCCCATGCCCGTGGTGATCTGCGATTTGAACGCCGGGGAGACGATGATTACGGAAAAGGGGTCCATGGTGTGGATGAGCCCCAACATGGAGATGCAGACCTCCGCCGGGGGCAGCCTGGGCAAGGCCTTTGGGCGGATGTTCTCCGGGGAGTCCATGTTCCAGAACCTTTACACCGCCAAGGGCGCGCCGGGCATGATTGCCTTTGCCTCCAGCTTCCCCGGGACCATCCGGGCGGTGGAGATCGGGCCGGGCAAGTCCATTGTGGCGCAGAAGTCCGCGTTCCTGGCCTCGGAGCAGGGGGTGGAGCTGTCCGTGTTCTTCCAGAAGAAGATGGGAGCGGGCTTCTTCGGCGGCGAGGGCTTCATTATGCAGAAGCTCTCCGGCCGGGGGATCGCCTTTTTGGAAATTGACGGCTCCGCCGTGGAGTACGACCTGGCCCCGGGCCAGCAGCTGATTGTGGACACCGGAAATCTGGCCATGATGGACGAGACCTGCTCCATCGACATCCAGTCCGTCAAGGGGGTGAAAAACGTCCTCTTCGGCGGGGAGGGGATGTTTAACACCGTGGTCACAGGGCCGGGCCATGTGGTGCTTCAGACCATGCCGCTGAGCGCCTTCGCCGGGTCCATCGCCTCGGTGCTGCCCAGCAAGAGCTGAGGGAAATGGGCTTTTGTGTATCCTGCATGGGGTGTGGTATGATCCATACAGCCAAAAATTGAGTAAAATCTCTGTCATGCAAAAGCGGGTCCCCGGAGAGCTGCGCCTCTCCGGGGACCCGCTTTTTTTGTGCGTGCAGCCGTAGGGGCGGACACACAGGTCCGCCCCTACGACATGAACCTTCGAATCGGGTATTTATGTGTTCTCCATGCAGAGCTTCGCTCCGCCCAGGGCCACGGCGAAGACAAACCAGAAAATGCACATCACCCGGGGATAGTTCCAGAGGTAGTCCGCCAGACCGCAGACCAGGGCCCCGCAAAGAGCTGCACAGGCGGCGGCGGTGATGGTCCTGGCGGCTCCGCCGGCGCAGTGCCGGACGGCGTGGGCCGCCCGCTTTACGCCCCAAAGGGCGGAACCCACAAAGCCCACGAAGCCTAAGACCCCCATCTCCGCCCAGACCTGGATGTAGATGTTATGGGAGTGGACGAAGGGGGTTCGGGCGTGGTAGAAGTTCAGCAGCTTCACGTAGCGCTGGACGGCGGCGGTGCCCAGGCCCGCGCCGGAGAGGGGGCGGCGGGTGATGACCTCCAGCCCCGCCTTGAACAGGGGAAAGCGGCTGTTGGTGGAGGAGTCGGAGGCGTCGAAAATGGTGAGGATGCGGTTCCAGATGCTGCCCGGGAGGAAGGGCACCGCCAGGAGGCACAGGGCGAAAAAGAGAGGCAGCAGCTTGGGCTTCCAGAGGAAAATCATCACCACCATGGCACAGGCAATGCCGATCCAGGCGGCGCGGCAGTAGGTCATGCCCAGGGCGGCGGCGCCCAGGACAAAGGCCGCGGAGGCCGCCAGCTTGGAAATAAAATGCTTGGAGCACAGAATCAGGGCCAGGGTGAGGGGCAGAAGGAGGATCAGCACCTCGGCGAAGGTGTTGGGGTTGTCGAAGAAGGAGAGGACCCGGCTGGGCATGTCGGCGTTCAGATCCATGTCCACATAGGACTCGTTGACCTCCAAGCCGGAGAGACGCTGGAAAATGGCGTACAGGGAGGAGACGGCCACGCAGCCGGAGGCCCCCGCCGCCAGGCGCTTGAGCTCCTCTGCGGAGCGCAGGGCGCTGACGGTTACCAGCACGCAGAGGGCGGCGGAAATGTGGTAGACGAGGAACCGGGTGGAGGCGTTTCGGGTCAGGGAGAAGACCACGCCCAGGACCACCGCCCCAAAGAAGAGGACGGGGAAGAAGCCGATGGCCTCCACATCCAGCCTCCGGTCCCCCCGGCCCATGGCCCCGGCGTGGAGCAGGAGCAGGAGGAGCAGGAAGGCCATGAGGGTGTAGGCGTTGTTCCAGTACTCGTAGGGGATGATCCAAAGGAGGAGAATCAGCCAGCCCTCGGCCACGGCGGTCTCATCCCCCAGACGGAAGGCCAGCTGGGCGAAGAAGCTGGTTTCAAAGGTCCCCTCCAAAAGCAGGTAGAACTTGCGGAGCAGACGGCCTGGCAGGTTCACCAGGCGGCTGAAAAGCTTGCAGGCCTGGCTGTCCGGCCAGGAGCGGGCAGCGGCCCCCTCCCGGCACAGGGGGCGGAGAATGGCGCTTTCCTCTATCTGGCGGCTGCACCAGGCCCCCAGCCGGACGGCCAGGCGGTGCAGAGCGCTGTGCTGATAGGCGGCCAGGAGCAGGGACAGAAGATGGCAGAGATAGCTTTCTTTTAAAAGAGTCATGGCGTTTTCCTCAAATGCGGTTTTTCAAACGGTAGAGCTGGGTCAGGGTGAAGAAGTGCTTTCCCCGGACCAGGTTCGCCACCATCTGCTTGTTGGGGCTGAGGCCCGCGGGAGCGATTTCGCGAATGGCCTTTTGCATCTCCGGCCGCTGGCAGAACTCCTTGACGGCCTTTTGCCGCTGGCGGATGGATTTGGGGTTGTCCCGGGCGTACTCGTTGCCCACGGCAATCAGAAGGCCCGCCCAGTTGGAGCTCTCCCGCCACTGGGGCCGGAGGGACTCCAGGCCGTACTTGGAAACCAGCGCCTCTTTCCGCTCCATGAAGCGGGCGAAGACCTGAGGGAAATTCTTCATGTAGTGGTGGGTGGCGGACTCCCCGTGAAGGAAGTAGCGGTAGAGGGGCTGGTCCGTCACCGCCAGGGTGCGGGCGTTGCAGAAATACTCCAGGACGAAGAGCTCGTCCTCTAAATAAGGGCCGTCGAAGGCAATGTGGTTTTTGCGGATGAGCTCCGTGGAGAAGAGGTAGCAGACGCTGTAGCCGTTGAACACCGGCTGGGTCAGGCGATCCCCTGTCAGGGGAAGGACCAGCTTCTCGCGGATCTCGGCCCCGCCGTAGACCCCGGCGGGGAGCTGGGCCTGGACGGACTGCTTCCCGCCGGGCCAGAGATAGGTAAGGCCGCAGGCGGCGGCGTCCGCGCCGGACTGCTCCCGGAGATTCCAAAGGGTTTCCAGAGCCTGGAACTCATAGCAGTCGTCGGCGTCCAGAAAGGCAATATAGTCCCCCTTGGCCTCGTTGATTCCCAGGTTCCGGGCCTCGCTGACGCCCTGGTTCTTCTTCCGGTGAAAGACGCGAACCCGATTGTCCTTGGCGGCGAAGTGGTCGCACAGGGCGGCGGAGCCGTCGGTGGACCCGTCATCCACCAGGATGAGCTCCCAATCGGAAAAGGTCTGGCGGGCTACGCTGTCGAGACAGCGGTGCAGGAACTTCTCCGCCTGGTAGACGGGGACGATGACAGAGATACTGGGCATAGGCGACCTCCATGGGGTCCGGCGGCGGCGTTTAACCTTAAATTAAAGAGGGGGCCTTCCCGCGGAAGGCCCCCTGCCATGGCAGCGGCTGCCGGAATATAAAACCATTGTACCCCATTTACAGCGGAAGGTCAACGGCTTTTCCGACAGCTTATGAAACCGGCCGGGCTTCATCGGGGGGACTGTCCCAGGCCGTTTCCTCCAGAAAAAGCTCCTCCGCCTGCCGCTGGGATTCCAGCAGGGCCTCCCGCAGCTGGAACAGGGTCCGTTCTGCGTCGGTGACGGCGTTAAACAGCAGCAGGTATTCTTTGGAAAGTGCGGTCATAGCAGGTCTTCCTTTCTGATGAAACACAAAATGTAGCTGGGTTCTATGGATATGATACACAAGAAGCGGAAAATAACTTGTCTGAATTTGTCGAGGGAAATGGAAAAATGCAAAAGCAGGAAATCTTGACGGGAAGGAGGGCGTAGAGTATGCTTAAAGCGGCGAAAAAGCGGGCTTTCCGCCGGATAGGCCGGAGATTATTCAAATGCGCCGGGGAAGGGAGCTCCGGCGGTCAGGAGGAGTTTATGCCGGGACATGAAAATCGAACCAGGCAGGAGCTCAGCGCCGCCCTGCGGGCGCTGCTGAGGCAAAAACCGCTGGACCAGCTCCGCGTCCGGGAACTGACGGAGATGTACGGACTCCGGCGGCAGTCTTTTTATTACCACTTCAAGGATGTTTACGACCTTTTCGCCTGGACTGTCCGGCAGGAGCGTGTCTTATTGACAAACCGCCTGGCGGACTGCATCACCTGGCGGCAGGCCTTTTTGGATTTGCTGGACAGGGCCGGGGAGGAGCGGGCGTTTTACCGGGCGGTTCTGGAGCAGGGCGGCCAGACGGGGCTGGGGGAAATGATCCCTTTGGAAGAAGTATTGAAAGCGGTTCAGGCTTATTATCGGAACCGATGCGGCGCGCCGCCGGATCAGGAGGCGGCAGAGCGGGAACGGCGATGGGGCCGGGCCTTGCTGCTGTCCCTGATAGAGAGCTGGGTTCGAAACGGCGAGGTTTTGCGGCCGGAGGAGTTGGCGGACGCGCTGGAACAGGCGGCGGAGCGGAGCGCGGCGGGAGCCATGTGGCAGACCTTACAGGAGCGGGGCGATTGGAATCCAATGCCCTGATGGGCGGAGCATGCAAAGAGGACGGGTTTTCCCGCCCTCTTTTTTCATTCAGTCGACACAAAACGGGAGGATTTTGACAATTGTTTCAATTATGTCCAAAATTAGACGGTTTTTACAAAATTGTCCCTTTGGTAAAAGCGCTTGCCTATTTATAATCGAACCATAACAGGAAGTGATGCTGTGAAAAAAGTCTGTTACACCGTTATACTGCAAAGCCAGTTGGGCCCCCGGGCAGGAGAGCTGCTGCTTTTGGAGGAGGCGGGAACCGTCTCCGGGGAGCTGCGCCTGCTCAGCCGCCGGAACCGTTTTTCCGGCAGCGTGCTGCAAAGCGGCAAATATCTGATTTCCGGCGCACTGCGGTGCCAGGTGGATAAAGAGCCGTATGACGCCATCTTTACCGTGCGTCAGGGCCGTCTGTCCGGCGGGCTGGTGACCCGGCATGGCTGCTGGGATCTCACGGGCGTGGAGCGATTCGGCGCCCGTGGAGAGGGAGAGGAAACCGCCGGCGGGGGATAAGGCCGATTTGACAGGCGGGATTGGAAGTTATTTCAAAAAGTCCGCCCGACTTGTCAGATGAAAATAACTTAACGCTGGGGGGGAAGGAGCACATGGAGGAAAAGAACCGACGGTTGGACGAAACCGCCCTGCGCCGTCTGCTGGAGCAGGAGCAGACGGGACCGGAGGCGCTGGTGCTCCGTCTTGCCTGGCTGGAGGGGCTGACCCGGGAGGAAATCGCCGCCCTGACTTGGGATCAGATTTCCTTCCTGGATAACAGGCTGGAGCTTCCGGGCCGGATGGTGCCCCTGGACCAGGAGATGCGTGCGTTCCTCTGGAAGCTTCAGGAGGCCCGGGAGGCCCGGGGGGAACCGGGGGACCCGCATGTTCTCCTCTCCGCCCGGGAGCGGAAGCCGATGCGGCTGGAATCCATTTCCCGAATTGCCCGGCTGGCCTTGGACCGGGGCGGGCTGAAAGGTGTGCGGTTGCTGGATCTGCGCTATGACTGGATCATCCGCTGCCTGGACCGAATGGACTGGCCTGAGGCTGCCCGGGTTAGCGGCGTGGAGGTTGCGACTTTGCAGCTCCGCTTTTCCGCCAGCGCCCCGGCCAGAAAAGCGCCGAAGTCCCCGGCCGTCCAGGTGGACGAGTTTAAGCTTTGGAAGCTTCTCCAGGCAGAGCGGGACACGGCGGCGGGCCTGGCTATGTGGATGGGCTGGCAGCTGGGCCTCCAGGCCCAGGAGATGATCGCGCTTACCTGGGAGCAGGTGGATTTCCAGGAGGGGGTTCTTCATCTGCCGGACCGAAGCGTGGCCATCACCAGCGCCCTCCGGCGGATTTTGGAGGAGGAACACCGCCGGAGGGACCCGGAGGAGGACCCGCATGTCCTCCTGACGGAGCAGTCCCGAAAGCCCCTGGACCTTCCCCGGCTGTCCCGGCTCACCCGGGCCGCGCTGATCCGGGGCGGGCTGGAGCGGGCAACCCTCCGGGACCTGAAACGGGACGACTGCCGGGATATAGAGGATGAGCGCATCCTCCGGCAGGCCCTGGAGCAGGGCTTTGTCTCCCGGGGAGACGTGTCGGAGCTGCTGAGCCTGTCCAAGACTGCTACATACGCCCGCCTGCGCCGCTTGACGGAGCACGGGCGGCTGGTCCGCGTGGGGGGCAAGTACTACCTCCCCGGCACCGTGGTTCCGCCGGAGCGGCACCGGGAGGCCATCCTGGAGTATCTGGCCGGGGCGGGCTTCGCCTACCGGCAGGATATCGTAGACCTCCTTCACATCCAGCCGAAGCAGTGCACCCTGGTGCTCCACCGCATGGTGGAGGAGGGGGCCCTGGTCCAGCTGGGGCAGAAATACTTCCTCCCGGAGCGGGAGAAACGAAAAGCCGAATAACTTTCTTGGAAGCCGGGGGCAGGGGCGGAGCGTTTCGCCAAAGGGAACTGCCGCCCGGCTTCACTTTTTGGGAAAAATTGGATTGCGTTATTCCTTTCCGGCAAATACCCAAAGGCTATCGTATGGCGGTTTTCAGTTCGGTTAAAAGGCCGGAAAAAGCCTTGCCAGGGCTTTTTTTTCCTGATAGATTGCATTTGCGGACGACGGGCGGAAGAGGCCAATTCCAGGCTTGATGTGGGATCGGCTAGCCCCGACACGAATCCTGGAGGGGGCGTTGGAAGTTCGAGCGGACCGTAATCTTTAAAGGAGGAATGTTCAATGAAGAAATTCCTGTCCCTGGTTCTCGCATTGATTATGACCATGTCTCTGGTCACCATCAGCGCGGGAGCCACCGAGTACCGGGATCTCACCGACAAGGACGAGATCCAGTACGAGGAAGCAGTTGCCGTTCTGAACCGTATCGGTGTCATCACCGGTTACGAGGACGGCAGCTTCCGTCCCGAGACGGAGCTGACCCGCGGCGCGGCCGCCAAGATCATCGTCTCCCTGATGATCGGCCCCGACGCTGCCTCCGCTCTGCCCAACAACGCGAGTCCCTACCCCGACGTTCCCGCGGGCCACACCTTCGCGGGCGTCATCGGCTACTGCAAGACGGCCGGTTACATCAGCGGCTATGGCGACGGCACCTTCAAGCCCGCCAACCCCCTGACCGGCTATGCCTTCGCGAAGATGCTGCTCGGCGCCATCGGCTATAAGAGCAACATCGAGGGCTTCGTGGACACCGGCTGGACCATGAACGTGGCCCGGATCGGCAATGTCGCCGGCCTGTTCGACCGCATCAGCTTCGACGGCGCGAAGGCCGTGACCCGTGATGAGGCCTGCCAGCTGGCTCTGAACACCTTGAAGGCCACCATGGTGGACTATGGCAACGCCAACACCGTTGTCAGCTCTACCGGCGAGGTCCTGACGGTTCAGGGCAGCAAGGCTGTGTATCGCACCAGCAACAACCGTGACATCAACGCCAACATCAACCGCCGTGTGATCAACGCCGCCAACAACGAGATGACTCTCGAGTTCGGCGAGGAGCACTTCAAGGATCTGCGCCTGGAGCACGATCGTTATGATCCCGCTTACGACGTGTACGGCCATCCCTCCAACGAGTGGTCCTACAAGAAGGTCACCATCGGCACCTTCAAGCTGCCTGCTGACTTCACCTTCACCAAGCAGATGGCCCACCTGGAAGACACCGTGGCCACCAAGGAGAAGGCTCTGGGCCTGCGCGGCTACGACACCTACAGCACCGACCACAAGGGCGGCTATGTGAACTGGAGCACCGCTGCCAGCAACCAGTACTACAGCAGCCCCTTCGCGGATGCTACCCAGATTCACATCAACGGCTGGAACGCCCGCGTGCGGAACGACGCTTACAAGCAGACTGCCGTTATCAAGGGCGAGTCTGCCAAGCAGGGCCAGTGGTACACCTACGATGCTCGCAGCATCGACTCCAGCAGCAAGGACCTGGCCCCCTCTCTGTCTGAGCTGTGCGACCTGACCGACAACGGCGTGACCGTTGAGGTTTATGTCTGCCCCGTGGACGCCGACTTCATCACCGACGTCGTCGTCACCCGGACCCAGCTGATGGAAGTGGACCGCGTTGCCACCGATTATGTCGAGCTGGATGTCATCGACTCCGACAGCAAGGACCCCCGCAAGGACGGTGACCTGCATGAGATTGCCGGTTACAACGACTACGCCCTTTATGACGAAGTCATCAGCGTCAAGGACAACAACTATGACGCCTACAACGTCCTGAAGGACCTGAAGGCCGGCGACGAAGTTGCTATCATCCCCTACACCGCCGATGACGGCAAGACCTGGGAGGTCGGCGAGGCCTATGTGCCCGAGACCGTTTCCGGCGCTCTGACCAACGTCGACATCTACAACACCAAGAGCAAGCCCGACGGCAACGCCGTTGCCATCACGGTTGGTGGAACCACCTATCCCATCGCGCAGTGGAACAAGGATATGCGCGAGATCGACGGCTATCAGATCCGGTCCTCCAAGAAGGACGTGACTCTGCTCCTGGACAAGATGGGCAACGCCCTGCTGGCCAAGGATGTGGGCGCTTCCGACAACTGGATCATCGTCGGCGATTACTATCAGGCCACCGGCACCAACAGCCGTGTGAGCTGGTTCGTCCACGGCTGGACCATCAAGGGCGACGAGGTCGACCTGGAGCTGGGCACCATCCGCGGCGCGGCTGAGAAGTACGCCCCCGGCGAGCTGGTGAAGTACCGTGTTGCCGAGAACGGCAACGGCGAGTATGAGCTGGTGAAGCCTCTGTTCCACGACGACGACTATACCAATGGCCGCCGTATCCGGAAGGACGGCAAGACCTCCTCTTGGGTTGAGCCCCAAGGCTCTATGGACGGTAGTGTCCAGACCGGCGAAGGCATCTACAATATCGCGCAGTATGCCGTGCAGACTGGCGTGGAAAACAACGAATACAGCATCAAGAGCAGAAATACCCTGCTGCCCCTGGAGTTCTACAATACCGCCCGTGAAAGCGGAACCGCTGGAACGGTTGCCGGCCGCCACGTAGACTACAGTAAGGTCAACAGCCTGACGTCGGTCGACGCAGCTGGCTATGTTGGCAACAGCGGCAGTGGCTTCTATGAGACCCCCGATCGGTACAATACCTGGACGTATCGCACCGCCCCCTATGACGGCGTGAAGTTCATCTTCGTTGGCTTCGATGAGACGAACGGCGAAGTGGATACCATCAATGTCCTGGACGGCGTGCAGAACGTTGACCACAAGGAATTGCTCCAGATCAACCGCTATTGGAAGAACGTCGGTACAAACAGCGAGGAATTCGTTACCAGCCCCGCCGAGGCCTATGTCGACAAAAACGGCAAGGTCAAGGCCGTGGTCATCAAGTCCGATTCCGCTGAGGCGAATCTGAACGATCTGATGATTATTACCGATAACCGGGGCGCCAACACCTCCGTGAAGAGCACCGGCGCTGAGGCTCCCACCTCCGGCACGTACTACACCCGTCAGTATGTCTCTGGCGCGGACGGCTTCAAGGAAGAGAAGACCGGCTACTTCGACCGTGCGCTCAGCGTGGGTACCGTCATCACCGGCCGCGAGGGTACGGATGGTATCATCAAGACCCGCACCTTCCACGCGGACGCTTACACCAACCGCAACCCCGATGGCTTCTATGTCAAGGGCATTGAGCCCCTGAAGACCCTGGAGGGCAAGGAGTCCGATTATGCCTTCTATGTTGGTCCCGAGAACGGCGGCGGAACCATCGAGTACCTGGGAACCGGCGTGAAGGGGAACCAGGTTGCCCTGACCGAGAGTGTCGCGGAGATTCTCACCGGTAAGGATGTCATGGGTATCGACATTGCCGAGAACAAGGAAGGCCTCATCCGGGTCGACAGCACCACCCAGTTCATCGACCTGCGCGACGGTCGTCCCGGCAACATCAGCGAACTCAGCGACCTGTTTGACGAGGAGAAGTGCGACAAGTCCACTGTCGAGCTGAAGATCCTGGTCAACGGCAACTCCAGCAGTGACGGCTTCCGTCATGCGTATGCTATCATGATCCTGAACGCGAAACCCTCCGATGGCAGCGCGGGCAGCAGCGGCGACAAAGTGGACGGCAGCCGTGTCACCACCTCCTACAGGGTCAATGATCGGACCGGCTGGATTACTCACACTCTCGTGATCGAGCGTCCCGACTGGGTCCCCGCGGATGCGAAGGTTACTGCCGAGTACTATGTCTCTGTCGACGGCTTCCGCAAGAACCTTGTGGTCAGCGATGCCAATGCCTTCACCTACAGCGACAGCCAGGCTACCTACACGGCTTCCGAGCAGTCCCTCCAGCCCGACGAGAACAGCGAGGTTGTCGTCGCGGTGACCAAGGTCACTTGGACCGCCGTCAATGTCTCCTATGAGGCTCCCACGAATGTGGAGGGTGTCACTGAGACTGTGGCGACTGGTACGACCGCTACCGTGTCGTTCAGGGTTCCCGCGGGGGCTTATCGGAGCGGCACTGTAGATGTGAAGCAGAACGGCAAGTCTCTCATGAGCAGGGCGAAGGCGCTGACGCATGAAGAGCTCAATTCCGGCTACCCGATTTCCGTTACCACCAACCAGGCAGTCACCTCTAAGGACGGCGCTGTTGTGGTTGAGTTCAACCTGACGGGTATGGTCGTGGATGTTGAGAACCCCGGCAACTATACGGAAGAGACGATTACGAACGCTGCGACCAGCGGCACCAAAAACTGGGTGATCGAAAATCTGGATCCCGGCGTGTATATCCTTGAGGGCCTGCCGACGAATCAAGGCGCTGGTTCTCCCTTCGACCAGAACTGCAACAGCAAGGACACCCGTACTTTCGTCTATCAGCGCAACGGCGAAGAGGGTAAGTACACGCTGAAGATCGACGGTGGCAGCGCCTACACGGAAGAGACTTCGGAAATTAACGGGGGTCGCGCTGCTGAGAAGGACCTCTTCAATGTTCAGGTCAGCAAGTACTACAGCGATGTCTTCCATAACTACGATGGTGCAACCGGAACGATGCGCGGTAACGGTACGCCTCTGAACCCAGGCACCCACACTTGGGAGATTACCTCTCCCAGCGGCGTGGTTCTTGCCAGCGGCACCATCAAGGTTGAGGCTGTTGGTATGACTGCCACCGGAAACGGCTCCAGGCAGCCCACCCTCGCCACCGATGGTATCGAAGCGATTCCTTCGGACGGTACGAATGATGAGAAAAAGGCTGTTGCCGACAGCAACGCCGAGAAGTTTGTCCAGGATATCAAGGACAACCTCGATCCTGGCGCCTATATCTTCCCTGACATCCGGGCTGAGACGACCGGCACGACCAACCAGTCTGTGATCCTGTCCGGCACTCCCGATCAGAACCGCCTCTTCAAGTTCAACGGTACGGGCAGAAGCGAGACCTACACCTTCACGCTGTTTGATTCGACCAACCCGAACAAGAAGAAATACCAAGATAGCACTGACTTCAGCGACGCCGGCGGGCACTACTTCTTCATTCAGGTTGCTGGCGAAGGCACCCTGGGCAATACCATTGGTTCGGGCGGCACGAACCTGACCAACGCCTTGACAGAAGGCAGCTATCCTTGGCAGATCGTGGGCTCTGAGAGCGGCATGATCATTCAGGGCGTTCTGGCGATCTCCTAATCCCCCCAACAGCCTGTGAAAGCGCGTATCTGACGCTGTAAAATTCAGATGAAAAGGACCCCGGGCTTCGGCCCGGGGTTCTTCTTTATTTAATGCCCAAAAAAGTGACGTCATATTGGAAGTGGGTGTTGACGGCTTTTCCCGACGCCGGAACGATGGCGAAGCCCTCAGTTTGTGCGAAGGGGAGCTGAGAGTATCCGATCCCGGCGGTCTCGCTGAAAAACAGGCAGTTCAGCTGTCTGGCCAGGCCCTTCACGGGGAAGAAGACCAGGGAAACCGGCCTGGAATGGATGAATGTGGCGATGCCCGTGTTTAGAACGCCCTGGGTGGAGATACAGCCGGTGGAAAGCTTTGAATCATTGACAGGCTTGAGGTAGAAGGTTTCGCGTTCCGAGTAGGACATCTGGAACATCATGAACAAGATATAGTAGCTCGTAAGATTGATATGTGAGGAGGTGTTCAAGATGAAGTGGCTGCCGTCCTCAGAAGCGTGAAAGCCATTGCTGCCGGTGAGACGGATGGTTTCGGTGCCCAGCTTGGTCTCCTGAAGCTTCGCGTCCGCCCTTTGCAGAGTTGCTTTCAGCTGCTCCAGGCTGGCGGAGGTGGGCAGTCCGGCCACGGTTCCCCCCAAGGTGGAGAGCTGCTGCCCCAGCCCGGAAACCTGCCCGTCCAAAGTGGCAATCTGCCCGCCCAGGCCGGAGACCTGCCCCCCCAGCCCGTCGGCCCGCGCGTCCAGCCCGGCCAGGGCGGCGGCGATTTTTAAGTTGTCGGCGTTGAAGTCCTCCATGCGGATGCGGTCGGAGAGATCCCATTGGTTCAATCCATACTGGTCTGTTTGCTTCATAAAAATAACCTCCTGTTTTGATATATGGTTGTACCTAAACAAGGAGGGCCATGAAGGAAGAGTTGCCGGAAAACGTGCAAATCTGATAAAAATTTTCTGAAAGCATAGGGAGAGCGCTGAAAAGCTGGGAGATATTTCGGCTCCAGACCGGAATATTTGGGACAAGCTATTGAAATAAGAACGAAAATTTGCTAAAATTACCTTACCCGGACGGACAAGCCCTTGACAGGCTGGGACGGCTGTGTTATATAAGACTATTTAGAACTTGTTCACCTTTGACACGATAAAATGCTCTCCCCCCACATATACTTGCTACAACTCTTGGGTATAGGACGGGGAGGCAGGCGGGAAATGGAGCTGAGCGCAATGGAAAAAAGAGAGATTGAAAAGAAGGTGCAGGAGCTCTTAAAGAGTTTCGGCTATCATCCGGAAACAGACGATTATTTTGACGTTGTCAAGTTTGCCGGAAGCCACGGTTTTGTTGTGGGAAATTCCGAGTTGTCGGACAATGAAGATGGTTTCCTGATTATGCAGCCGGATTCTGTCGGAACGCGGGAGGACAATGGTATCGGGGAGAAGGTCATTGGCGTGAATTCGGCCCGTCCCATGGCAGATAAGCGGTTTATCATTGCTCACGAATTTGGCCATTCGATCCTGCATTATAAAGATGAAAAGATCTATCTGCATCGGGAGAACAAAAAGGGCAAAGACGAGCAGGAGAATGATGCCGATTATTTTGCCGCCGCGCTCTTGATGCCGGAGGAGTCTTTCCGGCGGAGCTACAGCGAGCTGAAAAAAAGCGGGAAAAAGCAGGGTGCAATTTGCATCGAATTGGCAAAACGCTATCGGACGTCTTTAGAAAGCGTTCTCCGGCGTTTGGATGAGCTGGATATTACCGCGTAAGGCTTGCCGGAGAGGTGCGGGATGGGACAGGAAGAAGAGATTAAGAGAGAATGGCAGGAGCTACAGGAAAAGGTTAGGAGAGAACGCGCGGCGCGCGAGCTGGCGATGAACTATCGTGAGGTATATCAGCTTTTAAAGCGATCTCCCTTTCAGATGGTAAAGAATGAACGGGGACTGTATTTTGAGGATCAGTTCCTTACGAAGGAACAGAAGGCCCGGGACGCGCTGATTACAAAATTGCTGAGGTCTTATGTGTACGCTTACGAGAAAAAGGTCCGGCACAGCGTAATTTGCCGTTACTTAATTCTGGTGCCCTGTATGGGGATTATCGTGGCCTTTGCCTGGGCTTTGGGGGGGGTTTTTCCGTCAGCTTACCGGCGCACCGGCGGGGATTGAAATGACGGAGATGGTTTCCTTCGTCACGGCCTGTGTATCCTTCCTTGGGTTGGTGGTCAGTGTGCTGCTGATTATCACAAAATATTTCTTCCCGGAAAACGACGAGCAGTATATTACGCAGATTGTGAAGTCCATTCAGGAAAATGACTTGGCAAACAAACGGGAGAATGCCAAAAATGGCTGGCCGGGGAAAAGCGCCGCAGAGGAATCTGACTCGAAAGTCGACCCGATAAAGAGCGAAGAGGACTTCTGATAGACAATGGAAGCGGCGCGGGAGCGAAGCCCCGCGCCTTTTCCGCGCATAAAACCGCCCTTCCGGGAAACCCTACCGGAAAAGGGAGGTTTTTTCATGGATTATCTGAACGCGTTCCTGTGCGGCGGCGTGCTTTGCGCCATCGGGCAGATACTGATCGATAGGACCCAGCTGACCCCGGCCCGGATTCTAACGGGCTACGTGGTAGCCGGGGTAATCCTCAGCGCCGTGGGGCTTTACGAACCCCTGGCCCAGTGGGGCGGCGCGGGAGCGACGGTGCCCCTGACGGGCTTCGGCCATCTCTTGGCCAAGGGAGTCCGCAAGGCGGTGGACATGGACGGCTGGCTGGGGGTCCTCACCGGGGGCCTGACGGCCGCGGCGGGCGGCGTAGCCGCCGCGACGTTTTTCGCCGCCGTCATGGCTTCGGTGTTCAAGCCCAGCACGAAGCGCTGAAAAATCCCCTTGCCTTTTCCAGGCGGGTGTGGTATACTCATACTTGCCAAAAGCTAGTGAGGATAGCATGGTTTCACACAGCAAAAACAAACTCCCGGAGAGAGCCTACCTCTCCGGGAGTTTGTTTCGCTTAGCTGCCTCTGCTGTGCCGGTCAAGCCATTTGCAAATGTAGTAACAGGCAATGCCTGCGGCTACCGACACAATAAAATTAGTGAGGATACCCATGGTCTCACCCCCTCCCTGCTGTCAGGTTAGGGCAGGGACAGCACGGTCATTATACCAAATTTCGACAAGCGCCGCAAGGCCGGTCCAGTAAGCTGTCAAAAATCTGTCATAAAATTGTTACCCCTTTTTGCCGGAGAATCTGCTATACTAAGACCACAGATTTTTCGACAGAAAGGAACCGACGCCATGCGCCGATTATGCATCCTCGGATTGTGTTTCCTCTTCCTGACCGCCTGTGCTTCCGCCCCTCCGGCGGCAGAGGAGCCGCCCCCGCCGGAACCGGAAATTCAAGAGCCGGAGCCGCCCCCCGCCCCCGTCCAGGAGCCCTATGAAATCAAGGACCCCACCCAGGAGCGGGAGGGTTACGTCCCCTGGACCGGCGTCGTAGAGCACCTGTTTTTCCATCCCGTCATTGCCTACCCGGAGCTGGCCTTCGACGGGGATAACCAGGCCAACGGCCTGGACGACTTCATGGTCACCGTGGACGAGTATAATAAAATCCTCCAAAGCGTCTATGACAAGGGCTATGTCCTGGTGGATATCAACAGCGTCTGGAGCGAGGAGGAAGGGGAGGACGGCCCCCACATGGTCCGGAATACCCTCTACCTCCCCGAGGGAAAGAAGCCCCTGGTCCTCAGCTACGACGATACGAATTACTACCCCTATATGCTGGAAAACGGCTTTGCCCATAAGCTCATCATCGGGGAGGACCTGAAAATCGCCTCCTACGGCCTGGACCCGGAGGGGAACGAAGTAGTCAGCCGGGACCTGGACGCCATCCCCATCCTGGACAAGTTTGTGGAGGAGCACCCGGATTTCTCCCCCTTCGGGGCCAAGGGCTGCCTGAGCCTGACGGGCTATGAGGGCATCCTGGGTTACCGCACCCAGACGGACACCAAGGAGTGGGACGACGCCAAGGAGGCCAACCGCCAGAAGGAGCGGGAGGCCGTCCAGCCCATTGTCGAAGAGCTCCGCCGCACCGGCTGGACCTTCGGAAGCCACACCTGGGGCCACATCCGCCTGGGGGACGGCAACATGACCCGCATCCAGGCGGACACCCAGCGCTGGCTGGACGAGGTGGGAAGCCTGGTGGGGGAGACCGCGATCCTCTTCTACCCCCACGGCGAGCGCCCCGACGGCAACGATTGGACCATAACAGGCCCGGCTTTCCGGTACTTACAGAGCCAGGGCTTCCGGGTCTTCTGCTCCGTAGGCGTGGAGAGCTTCAGCTTCATCAAAAAGGATATCAGCGCCGTCATCTGCGACCGCCTCCACCCGGACGGGACGACTCTGCGCCACTCCCGGGACCGCTATCTCCAATTCTACGACGCCAAGGACATCATAGACTTAGAAGTCCGCCCCCAGAGAGAGGTCTCCTGGGCGGAGGAGTAAGAAAGGAGTTTTTCCATGACAAGAGAAGAACTGAAAGCCGCCGCCGTGGCCATGCTGGACCGGGCCTATATTCCCTATTCCCACTTCCCCGTGGGCGCGGCCCTGGAGTGCTCCGACGGCACGGTCTTCACCGGCTGCAACATCGAGAACGCCGCCTATTCCCCCACCCTCTGCGCCGAGCGGGTGGCGGTTGGCAAGGCCGTCAGCGAGGGCCACCGGGACTTTGTCCGCATCGCGGTGGCGGGCCGGTGCGAGGACTTCTGCGTCCCCTGCGCCGTCTGCCGCCAGGTGCTCTACGAGTTCGCCCCGGACATGGAGGTTATCAGCCTCAACGGCAAGGGGGAGGAGCTGTCCCGGACCCTCCGGGAGCTGTTGCCCCACGGCTTCGGCCCGGAATACCTGCTGAAAGAGGAATAAAAAGAAGCCCCTCCGGGAGAACTTCCCGGAGGGGCTTTTCCTTGTCAAAGCGCGAAGACCTGTCCAGGCTCTTTTACCGGCAGGACGCGGTCTGTAAAGGCTGAGTGCTTTTCCAAAAATTTCCTGGTAAAGTCAAACTCGCCCCACTGGTGCATGGGCAGGAAGCGCCGGATCTCCGCCGTTTCGAGGAAATACGCCGGGCCCCAAAAGCCCGCCTCCCCCAGCCGGGGGTCCAGAGGCAGCATGGCCAGATCAATGGTCCGTCCCCGAAGCGCCTCCGCGTATTTTTTAAAGTTGACCTCCATGTTCCGGTTCCAGCCCTTGTCCTCCCCCTCCCAGTGCCACCAGTTCAAATCCCCGGCATGAAAGACGGTCCGCCCGTCCGCCGTCACCAAAAACGCCTCCCCCTCGTCGGTGGAGGGCAGGGCCTCCACCGTGGCCCCAGAGAGCTCCAGCGTCTCCCCGCCCCGGAGGTTCCGGCACTTCTCCGCCGTCTCCGGCGAGACGCCCCAGCGGCTGAGATTCCGGGAACTGAGCTTGATGTCATGGCCCAGGATAAACCGCACCTCCCGGCTCCCATCGTCCAGGGTAAAAATCCGGGGATCGAAGTGGTCCGGGTGAACATGGCTGGCAAAGACGTACAGGGGGACCCCCGGCTTTATTGCCGGGAGCTCTCCCTTCCACCAGTCGAACAGCAGCGCGGCGGAGTCCAGCTCCACCAGAAAGCCGCTGTGGTCCAGAAAGGTGACTTGCATTACCTCAGCTTCACCGCCGTGCCGTAGGCCACCACCTCGGCGGCCCCCTGCATCACGGAAGACGAGCCGTAGCGGACGTTGACCACCGCGTCGGCCCCCAGGGCCTGGGCCTCGTCCACCATGCGCTTTGTGGCGATCTGCCGGGCCTCGTTAAGCATCTCCGTGTAGCCCGCGATCTCGCCGCCCACCAGGGTCTTCATGCCCGCCATAAAGTCCTTTCCGAAATTCTTGGATTGGACCACAGTCCCTTTCACGATTCCCAGGGCCTCAAGTTCCTTTCCGGGCACATAGTCAATAGTCAGCAGCAGCATCGGATTCTCCTCCTTCAATTTCTTGAAAACGTTCTTTTAACACCACCAGGGCGGGAATGACCGGCAGTCCGCATCCGCCCGCCAGGGCAGCGAAAAGCCAGATTGCCCACCTGGGCAGGTTCGGGATAAAACACAGCGCGCCGAATACGGCGGCGCAGGCCGTCTGAAACAGGACGAACAGCGTCACGCTCAGCAGGGCCTGCCGCCTCAGGCGGCGCTTTTGAAAGTTCATGGAGACCGTCACGGCGGTCCCTCCCTTCATCGTATAATGGGGGGGATGAAAATTCCCCCTGAGTTTCCCTCCTCCGTAAAAATGGGGAAGGGCTTGCGGCGGGAAAGGTTTTATGCTATAATGCCCAATAAGCGGCGGTCAAACCAAAGAACCGCCTCCGGCCGGACGGCTTTCCAATCTTTTCGATACAGGTGGTGCGGTATGGGTATCTTTTCATTTTTGAACCGGGACCAGGACCTTGCGGAGTACATTCCCGCTCCGGTGACGCCGGCATTGGAGGAAACGGGCCCGAGCCTCCCCGAGATGTGCAGGGAAATGCCCATCGAGGTGGTGGAGAAGTCCGGCCGGGTGTTGAACACAGGCCTGATTACGGAGTATGGGGGAGCGGAGCTCACCATGGGCCGCCATCCCGGCGGACTGTCCTTTAAAGTCTGCGAACCGGGCAGCACGGTGTATGTCCGGGGCTGCGACAACAAGATGAACCAATTCTATCTCCGGGCCACCGTAGAGGAGTCCTCCCGCATTCTCATGCGGCTGAAGGAGCTGGAGCCGGAGGTCCACGAGAACCACCGGGACACCTTCCGCCTGGCGGTGAACAATGTTCCCATCTCCATTTACTACTTGAACGACGAGCGCTTCGAGCGCCCGGAGGAGTGCAAACTGGTGGACATCAGCACCGGCGGCTGCTGCTTCACCTCGGAGTACCTCCACGGGGAGGGCGAGGTGCTGCGGATCAAGGTTAAGCTGGAGGATTACGTCGCCATGGACTTCATCGGCGAGGTTATCCGGGTGGTGGAGTGCGGGCCCAATGAATTCCGCTGCGGAGTTCTCTTTGCCCAGCTGAAAAAGGAGGAAATCAACTCCCTGACCAAGGTCCTCTTTAACATGCAGCTCGGCAACCGGCGGGAGCACAGCCGCACCGAGGACGGGCACTGGTAAACGCGATCCCCACGGGGCGCTTCTTCGGAGGCACCCCGTTTTCGCGCTCAGTACCGGCTGGCCTCCTCCTCCTCGCCGCCGTCAATCTCATCCAGCCGCTGGAGCAGAGCCTTGATTACCCCAACGATCACCGCGCCGCCGATAAGCAGATAGGCCGCGAGGAAGATCAAAGGGAAAAAGCCCCCTTCCTCAAAAAGGCCGCCCATGGCCGCCAGAAGCGCCAGGACCAGCGGCCCGACATACAGCACCACCGCCGCGGTGATGACAATGGGGGCGATCTTCTTTTTAGTAGTTTTTCGCATCGTCAATCTCTCCCTTCCCGATTTCCCGAATCCGCTGAACCAGGGCCAGCACCACGCCGCCGCTGATAACCAGGGGAACCAGGGCGATGATCGCCAGCATGAAGGCCGGGGGCGCTTCCTTGGCGCTCAGGGCGGTGAGCCAGAGAATCAGCCCCGCGATGCCCCCCATCAAAAGCAGCATCAGCACGGTGATGGCCACCGGGGCCACATAGCGGATGCGGACGTCCTGCCGCTGCTTATTCTGGAAGGTAGCGCCGCTTTGCTCCATGGCCTCCATCTCCTTTAAAATACTGCCCGCGTCCAGATCCCCCAGCCGCTCCTGCCGGTTCGTCAGCCCGGCGCAGAGACGGATAGCCTGCTCCAGGTTGTCCCGGTCCCGCTCCAGGGAGACCAGATGGCGGCGCATGCCGTCTCCCACCGTGTGGGCCCCGTTCTGCATCCGGCGGATCTCCTCCAGGGGCACGCCCAGCTTCCGCAGCAGTTTGATTTGGAGGAGCACCTGGACCTCGGCGTCCCCGTAATCCCGATAGCCGTTCTCGCTGTTCCGCCGGGGGGCCAGAAGGCCCTCGGCCTCATAGAAGCGGATGTTCTTCCGGGTAATGCCCACCAGGGCCTCCACCTCGTTGATTTTCAAGTTCCTCACCTCGGTTTCCGGGTTCATGATACACCTTCCAGCAGGGGGAAGGTCAAGAGGAATTTTGTAAATTTCCGAAAAAGAGCGAAAAAGCGCCGGAGGACTGTCCTCCGGCGCTTCCGTCATATGGCGCTCTGGGCCCGCTCCTCCCGCTCCACGGAGAGGTCCGGCCGGGCGGCGGCGATGGTATCCAGCACCTCGTTGGCGCCGGCCAGCTTTTCAAAGGTGAAGTCCTGGTAGAACTCCCCGCCGTCGTAATACAGCCGCAGCCGGGTCACCGGAAGGGCCTTGCCGCAGCAGCCCGTCAGGGGCAGGCTGGTGTTCCGGGTCAGGGCCCTGGTCAGGGAGGCGAAGGAGAGGTACTGCGTCCCGGGGAAGGCCGGGAAGTAGACGGCGTTCTTGCTGAAACGGTACTGCTCCGCCCGGCGGGCGGTCTTGTAATCCCCGGCGGGGTCCTCCAGGGGGCAGGATTTGGCAAGGGGCTTTGGGGTAAAGATCGCCATGGCGTGAACCTCCCGAATGCAATATTAGTCTCAGTATAAGCGTCTTTCTCGAAAAGCTCCATGGCAAAAGCAACACCAGATGGGAAATCCGGTGGAAATGCCACTTGCCCCCGGAGGGAAAGAGGGCTATACTAGTACCGGAAACCCGCCCGGCGGGAATGTTCCCTGAAACATCATCTCTTCAGTATTGGAGGTTTCCCATGTACCGGATTAAAACATTCAACAAAATCGCCCCCCAGGGGCTGGAGCGGCTGGACCCCGCCCGCTATCAGGTGGGGGAAGACGTGGCGGAGGAGGAGGGCATCCTGGTCCGCTCCGCGGGCCTCCTGGACTATCCCTTCCCGGAGAGCCTGCTGGCCATAGCCCGGGCGGGGGTGGGCGTGAACAACATCCCCCTGGAGCGCTGCTCGGAAAAGGGCATTGCCGTTTTCTCCACTCCCGGGGCCAACGCCAACGCCGTGAAGGAGCTGGTCCTCTGCGCCATGCTCATCGCCTCCCGGGATGTCACCGGCGCGGTGCGCTGGGTAAAGAACCAGGCCGCCTCCGGCGTGGAGGTGGAGACGGTGGTGGAGAAGGGCAAGGCCGCCTTTGTGGGCCCGGAGCTCTACCGAAAGACCCTGGGCGTCATCGGCCTGGGGGCCATCGGCTCGCTGGTTGCCAACGTGGCCCTGGATTTGGGCATGGACGTGTACGGCTACGACCCCTTCCTTTCCGTGGACGCCGCCCTGCGGCTGGACCGCCATGTCCATGTGGTCCGGGACGTGAATGAGCTCTATAGAAAGGCGGACTATATCACCGCCCATATCCATTTCAACGAAAAGACCCGCGGCCTGATTGGCGCGGAAGCCTTCGCCGCCATGAAGCCCGGCGTCCGGCTCATCAACCTGGCCCGGGGGGGCATCGTGGACGACGGGGCGCTGCTTGCCGCCCTGGACGCGGGGAAGGTGACGGCCTATGTTACCGACTTCCCCACCAACAAGCTGGTGGAAAATCCCCATGTGGTAGCCATGCCCCATCTGGGAGCCTCCACCCCGGAGAGCGAGCAGAACTGCGCGGTCATGGCGGCGGAGGAGCTGCGGGACTACCTGGAGAATGGAAACATCAAAAACTCCGTAAACCTCCCCGACGTGTACCTGGACCGCAGCGGGGCCCAGCGGCTCTGCGTCCTCCACAAGAACATCCCCGCCATGCTGGCCAACATCACCGCCCTCCTCAGCCGGGACGGGGTAAACGTGGAAAACCTGAGCAATAAGAGCAAGGGGGACTACGCCTACACCCTGGTGGACCTGGGAGCCAGGGTGGAGTCCGCCGTCCTGGAGGATTTGAAGCGCCTGTCCAACGTCATCCGGGTACGGGTGATTGATTAAATATTTTTTACGAACCTGAATAAGGAGGGACGCCTGTGTTCGATCTGAACGGGGCCCTGGAGCGGTTCGCCGGGAAGCTGGCCCTGGAGAACATTCTGGCCGCCGCCGTCACGCTGCTGGTGTGCATGGTGGCGGTGCGCCTGCTGCTGAAGCTGGCCCGCCGCCTCCTCTGCCGGACGAAGCTGGAAGAGCGCATCCGGCGCTATATCCTGATGCTGGTGAAGCTGGTGCTGTACACCCTGACGGTGGTCTTCACCGCCGGAAGCCTGGGCGTCAACATGACCTCCCTGGTGGCTTTGCTGTCCGTTGGGTCCCTGGGGGTCACTCTGGCGGCGGAGGACGTCCTGGGCAACGTGGCCGGGGGATTGGTGATTTTGTCCTCCCACCCCTTTGCCATCGGGGATTTCATCGAGTCCGGCGGGGTCTCCGGCACGGTGGAGGAGATCAGCCTGAACCACACCCGGCTGATCACGCCGGACGGCCTGACGGCTCTGCTGCCCAACAAGGAATTGGCGGCCTCCAAGGTGACGAACTACACGACCCTGGGCCGAAGGAGAATCGTCTGGAAGATGAGCGCGGCCTATGACGCGCCTACCGAGACGGTAAAGACTGCCTGTTACCGGGCGGTGGAGGCCACGGAGCACATTCTCCCCGACCCGGCCCCGGCGGTGTACCTGACGGCGTTTGGAGAAAGCGGCATTGACTTCACTGTTTACTGCTGGGCGCTGGCGGAGGATTTCTGGACCACCCAGTTCGCCCTGGCGGAGAACCTGCGGGCGGAGTTTGCCAAAGCGCAGGTGGAGATACCCTATAACAAGCTGGATGTGCAGATCACAAAAGTCCCAAAATGAGGAAAGCCCCGGCGCGTGCAACGCGCCGGGGCTTTCGTTTTTTCATGAACCGGAAAAAGCGTTACTCCACCGGCCCGACGATGGTCCCGCCGCTCTTTTCCTTCTCCAGGCCGTTGGCGATCCGCAAAAGCAAGAAGCCCGTCAGGGTCAGGGCCCCTCCGGCGTAAAGGAGGAGGGAGGAAAGGTAGGCGCTGCCATCCGCCAGGGAGGCGGCGCAGAGAACCAGGGACCCGGCGGCGTAAAAGCCGAAGCGCCGGGTCTGCCCCGCCTGAAAGGCGAAGGAGCTGAGCCGGTAAAAGCCCAGAGTCATGAACACCAGGGCCAGCAGCTCCACATAGTACATGGTCAAAGAGGGATTCACGGAGTCGATGCGGTAGGTCAGCACCAGCCGCACCACCAGCGCCGCCACCGGCAGCAGGGTAATGGCGGCGGGGGCCTTGTGCTTCGGCCCGCCCTCCCGGCGGCGGCAGCCTGCCAGCACCGGAAACAGGGACCCGGCGGCCAGAAGGGTCAGCGCCCCCAGCAGCGTCTGCCCCTGGGGAGAGAAGCCCAGCCCTCCCGCCCGGAGGATGCCGTAGATGGCGTGCCGGGAGGAAACCAATCCCTCCGGCAGGACCGCCAGGCTCTCCGTCAGGTCGCTCAGGCCGCTGAGGACCAGGAGGAACACGCCGCACATGGGGATGGTCAGGAGGCCGGTATTTTCCGTGGAGAAATCCCTGGGCAGGACGGGGCCGGGTTCCTCCTCCGCCGGGAGGAGCCGGGCCGTCAGGGCCAGGGCAAGGGCCAATCCGATCAGAAGGACCGCCAGGGCCAGGGCGGCGAGGTTGCCGGGGATGGGGAGGCCGGTGTCCGCTTCGAAGCCGGTGTGGTTTTGCAGCAGCCGCAGCACACAGGCGGCGGCCCCGCCCAGCGCCGCCGTCAAGGGAAGCGCGTAATGTTTATCCATAACAAACGGGTCCTTTCAGGAGTCAATTTGATTCCCATAGTATAGCACAGGAAGGAGCTTCTGAAAAGGGGCAATTTTCCTCCGCTCATTTCTCCAGCAGCGTCACCTGGGGATTTTCCGCCGCCGCCCGGCGGAGGAGGCGGACCAGCGCCCGCCCCCGGCGGCCCAGCCGGTCCTCCAGAACCTCCTGATGAAGGAGGCGGACCGTCACAGGCTCGCCCAGGTCCGTCAGGCAGTCGAATAAGGCGTCCAGGTTCCGCCCGTACCACTCCGGCAGCGCCAAGGCCTGGGCAAAGCGGTCATGGACCTCCTCCAGGGACCGAAGCTCCAGCCCGTCCAGCACGATTTCAGCCATCGCCCTCGTCTCCATACAAAAGCTCGAAGGACTCGTAGTGGTCCCCGGTGTAGTAGACAAGGCCGTCGTTGGAGAAGACGATCCGCTTGGCCCCCCGGCTTTTGGCCCCCAGGGTGTCGATGTCGCATTCCGTGTAGGTCCGGCCCTTGGCCTCGGGCAGAAGGCCCTCATAGTTTCCGAAGCGGCTGCCGCCGATGCACATGCCCGGGGCGTAAGGCTCTAAATTCCCGCCGGGCCAGCCCAGGTCCTGGGCCTCCTTCTTGGTGATGAAGTTATCCGGCAGACGGCCGTAGGTGTGAATATAGAGGGCTACGTCCTCCTTGGTGGTGTAGCTTCCGTTCTCCGGCAGGGCGTCCAGCCCGGCGGACTGGTCCTCTGAAGAAGCGTTGCCGGGCCGCTGCGGCTCCTTGGACGCGTCCGGGTCCTCCTGGCCGGGAGACTGGTCCTCCGGCGGCGGGTCCTCTTGGCCGGAGCTGTCTTCCGGGTCTTCCGGATCTTCCGGATCTTCCGCGACGGGGAGATCTGCCATTGCGTCCTCAAACCGGGTCCCGTCTTCGGGAACACTCGTCAGGTCCACCACGCCGCCGCAGGCGGTGAGGGAGAACAGGGTAAAAGCGGCCAGCAGGCCGCCAAGCCAGCGTTTCATGTCCATCATCCTTTCTGCTGATGGGGACAGTATACCAGCTTCGGCAAAAAGAGGCAAGGGAAAAAGCCCTTGCCTCTTAAGCTATGTGCGCTCCAGCAGAGTTTGGAACCGCTCCAGCAGCACGGCGGTCTGCCCCCGGGCGGCCCGGCCCTGCGGCTGGAGGCGTCCCTCCTTGGTCCCCTGCAAAATCCCCTCCGCCAGGGCCCAGCTCATGGCCTCCCCGGCGTAGTCCGCCACGTCTCCGGCGTCCGGGAAGCCCCGGAGGGAAGCCCGGCTTCCCCGGTCGGCCCGTTCCAGCTTGGCATAGCGCCAGAGGATAGAGGCCAGCTGCTGGCGGCTTACCGGCAGGTCCGGGCGGAAGGTTCCGTCATAGAAGCCCTCCACCACGCCCCGCCGGGCGGCCCAGGCCACGGCGCCGCTGTAGTAGGCGGAGTCGGGCACGTCGGAGAAAGAGGAGCCCCGGACCTCCGGCTTCCCCGCCAGGCGGTGGAGGATAGCGGTGATTTGTCCCCGCGTCACGGTTTCGCCTGGGGAGAAGGCGGTAGGGCTGGTGCCGTTCATCAGCCCGGCGGCACAGACCCGTTCCACCGCCCCGGCGTACCACGCGTCCTGGGGCACGTCCTGGAAGCGCCCGCCGTTCCACGCGTTCCAGGCGCTTTGGATGAGGTCCCCCGCCGTATCCTGGGACAGCTCCCAAAAACCCACGCCTCCCAGGCCCCGCCGCCGGGCCAGCTCCGCCTTGGCGGCGATGGAGTCCGGATCGTCGTAAGAGAGGAAGGAGCGGCTTCCGTAGAGGTAGGGGACCTTCGCCTCCTCATGGCGGAACTGCCGGTAGGCGGAGCGGCTTCGATACTCGCCCTTCACCTTGTCCCAAGAGACGGATTTAGCGCTTTGAAAGGATTGGTACAGCCCGCTGTTCCTGCTGGAAACGCCTTGGTATATGTACCCGTACAGCGGCATTCCCAGCACCAGTTTCTCCGCCGGGACGCCGCGGGCCAGCCAGGCGGAAATGCCGTCGTCCACGCTGGCGCGGTAGCGGGGCGGGCTGTCCGAGGGCGTGTAGAGCGGCGCGTTGAAGTCCGCCGAGGAGTCCCAGGGCCCGTGGAGGTCATAAGCCATGAGAAAAATATGGTCCACGGTTTCCGCCACCGCTTGGGGCTCGATGCTGTTCAGATAGCCGCCGCTCACCGCCCCGGCGATGGTCAGGACATAGCGCTTCCCGTCCCGCCGCCCCTGCCGGTCCAGGGCCTCCCGGAGCTCTCGCAGCAGCAGGGTGAAGTTCTGTTTGTCCTGGGGCCGGTGGACCACGCCGGAGGCCCCGCCGGAAACGGGATACTCCCAGTCCAGGTCCACGCCGTCCAGGCCGTGCGCCAGAAGCAGGTCCACACAGGACCGGGCAAAGATCCTCCGGCGTTCCGCGGAGGCCGCCGCGTCGGAAAACCCGGCGGAATCGTCCCAGCCGCCGAGGGAGAGCACGATTTTCAAATCCGGGTTCCGCTTCCGCAGGCCCGTCAGCTCCCGGAGGGTCTTCCCATCCCGGGCCGGGTCGCCCAGGACGGCTCTGCCGTCTTCGAGTTTGGCAAAGGCGTAATTAATCTGGGTAAACTGTTCCGCCGGGAGCTTGTCCGGCGTGTGGCCCTGCGCGGCGGCCCAGGAGGCGTAATAGCCCACCACCTCCCCGGCACCGCCGCCTCCGGCGGCGGAGGCCCTGCCGCTGCCGATCAGGGACAGCAGCAGGGCGAATACCAGGATTGACAGGGCAAAACGGCGTGTTTTCCGCATCGTTCCAAACTCCTCAACAAAATAATAAAAAAAGCGTTATAAAATAGCTTTCAACAAACTCTACGCCCTATTTTACAGCAGATTCCCCCTCTGGGGCAAGGAACAGCTTCTGGAAGCCCAGGCAGAAATTGAGGCCGGACGGCGCAAACCGTCCGGCCTTAGAGATTTTTGCGCCGTCAGCGAACCGTGCTCCGCAGGGTTCCGACGTTCTGGATGGTACATGCCACCACGTCTCCGGCGCTCAGGAATTTCGGCGGGTCGAAGCCCATGCCCACCCCGGCGGGAGTGCCGGTGGCGATGATGGTCCCCGGCAGCAGGGTCATCCCGGCGGAGAGCTCCTCGATGATTTCCGGAATGCCGTGAATCAGCAGGGCGGTGTTGGAGCGCTGGCGCTCTTCCCCGTTGACGGCGCAGGAGATGTCCAGGGCCGGGGGGAAGGCCGTTTCGTCCGCGGTGAGGATGCAGGGCCCCATGGGGGTGAAGCCGTCCAGGCCTTTGCCGAAGTACCACTGCTTGTGTCCCGTCTGGAGATCCCGGGCGGATACGTCGTTGAGGACCGTATAGCCGAAAACGTAGTCCCCGGCGTTTTCCGCTTTGACGTTTCTGGCGGCCTTTCCGATGATCACCGCCAGCTCCGCCTCATAGTCCAGCCGCTCAACCAAGCCCTCATACCGGGGGATTTCCCCCTCCGGGTCCCCGGCCCGGCTGACCCGTTTGGAAAAGTAGACCGCCGCGGGCTTTTTCTTTTTGAAGGCCTCCGCGTCGTACTTGGCGGCTTCCTTCTCGTGGTCCCGGTAGTTCATCCCCAGGCAGATCACGTCCTGCCGGGGCCGGGGGATGGGGGCCAGGAGGGTTACGTCCTCCAGGGGAACCGGCTTGGCGGTGGAGGTGACGGCAAAAGCCGCCGGAGGAAGGGATTCAATCAGGGTGTTCATGTCGGGATAGGGGAGAAAAGCCACGCCCTCCTCCGTCAGCGCGCCCACGCGCTCTTCGCCCTTGTAAAGACAGGTAATCAGTTTCATGGAAGGGACCCCTTTCGTATGTAGTGAGAAAGGCGGCGGGGCTGAAAACCCCGCCGCGCGTTTTGTGTCCTTACGACAGCAGCAGCTTGTCGTCCGCCTCGTCGGAGCCGCTGACCTTGCTGAACAGCTCCAGCAGCTGGGGCACCGTCAGCTTCTTTTTCTCCTCCCCGGAGACGTCGATGACGATTTTTCCGTCGTACATCATGATGAGCCGGTTCCCGTGCTGGATGGCGTCTTTCATATTGTGAGTGACCATCATGGTAGTGAGATGGCTTTCCGCCACGATGCGGTCCGACAGCTCCAGCACCTTGGCCGCCGTCTTGGGGTCCAGGGCGGCGGTGTGCTCGTCCAGCAGCAGCAGCTTGGGCTTTTTCAAGGAGGCCATCAGCAGCGTCAGCGCCTGGCGCTGTCCGCCGGAGAGGAGGCCCACCTTGCTGGTCAGCCGGTCCTCCAGCCCCAGGTCCAAATTTTTCAGCATCTCCTGGTACTGCTCCTTCTCCGCCTTGGTCACGCCCCAGCGGAGGCCCCGCCTCTGGCCCCGGCGGGCCGCCAGGGCCAGGTTCTCCAGAATCTGCATGGTAGGCGCGGTGCCCAGCATGGGGTCCTGGAAGACCCGGCCGATATAAGGGGCCCGCTTGTGGTCCGGCAGGTGGGTTACGTCCACGCCGCCGATGGAGATGGACCCGCCGTCCACGGCCCAGGTCCCCGCCACGGCGTTCAGAAGGGTGGATTTGCCCGCCCCGTTGCCGCCGATGACGGTACAGAAGTCCCCGTCCTTCAGCGTCAGGCTCACGCCCCGGAGGGCCTGTTTCTCATTGACCGTCCCGGCGTTGAAAACCTTCCAGATTTCTTTTACTTCAAGCATGGCTGGCGCCTCCCGTCTTGACCTTGGCGTGGAAATACTTGCCCTTCCAATAGGGCAGGGAGAGGAACACCGCCACCACCAGGGCGGAGAGGAGCTTTAGATAGTTGGGGTTCAGGCCCACGGCCAGCACCGCCTGGATGACGATGTAGTACAGGATGGCCCCAATAGCCACCGCCAGCAGCTTCAGCGCGAAGTTGTGGAACAGCTTGCTGAACAGCACCTGACCGATGATGACCGCCGCCAGGCCGATGACGATGGCGCCCCGGCCCACGTTGATTTCGTTGGCCCCGTTGTACTGGCACAGAAGCGCTCCGGAGAGGGCTACCAGGCCGTTGGAGATCATCAGGCCCAGCACCTTGCAGAAGTCGGTGTCGATGCCCTGGGCACGGGCCATGCTGCCGTTGGAGCCCGTGGCCCGGAGGGCGCAGCCCAGCTCTGTGCCGAAGAAGCCGTACAGCAGGGCAATGAGGCCCACGGTGAATAGGCCTACCACCAAAATGGGGTGCCGCCAGAGGGGAAAGTCCCCCCGGATGGCCCCCTGGACGAAGCGCAGGGAGACCAGCAGCTTTTCCAGGGTGTCCGCCTGGGTGACGTTGATGGCCACGGAGGCCTTGAAGTCCATGACGGCCATGTTGACGGAGTACAGCCCCAGCTGGGTCAGGATGCCCGCCAGAATAGCGGGGATGCCGCACTGGGTATTCAGCAATCCGGTAACCAGGCCCGCCAGCATGCCCGCCAGCAGGGCCGCCAGCATCGCCGCCCAGACGTTGGCTCCACCGGAGAACAGCATGACGAACACCGCGCCGCCGGTGCAGAAGGAGCCGTCCACAGTCAGGTCCGCGATGTCCAGAATCTTATAGGTGATGTATACGCCGATGGCCATGATGCCCCAGATAAGACCCTGGGACATGGCCCCCGGTAAGGCGTTGAGGAAACTCAGCATGATCTGATTTCACGACCTCTCTTGAAATTAGGGCGTTTCTTTCCGCATCCCAAATGGAAGGAAGCAGGGGAGGGCTTCCCGCCCTCCCCTGTGAGAACGCTTTACTCGGTGACAATGGCCTCGTAGCCCTCGGGGGCGGTGAGGCCCAGGGCCTCGCAGGTGGCGGGGTTGTACTTCTTGACGAACTGGGGCGCGTATTCGATGGCCATTTCGGATACCTTGGCCTTGCCCGTCAGGATGTCCGCGGCCATTTCGCCGGTCTTATAGCCGATGTCATAGTAGCTGATGGACAGGGTGGCCACACCGCAGCCGCCGCAGATGCCTTCCTCTCCGGCGAAGACGGGCTTCACGCCCCGGCAGATGTTGTCAATGATTCCCGTGTTGTTGGCCGCCGTGTTGTCCGTGGGGACATACAGGACATCGGAGGCGTCCACGGCGCTCTGGACCACAGAGGCCATGTCGTTGGTGTCGGAGAACGGATACTGGGTGCAGGTGTAGCCCATGTCCTCCAGATAGTTCTGGACGTTGTCCACCTGATACTGGCTGTTGGGCTCGGCGGAGCAGTAAATCAGTCCAACGGTCTTGGCGTCGGGATACCATTCATGGATCATCTGGGCCTGCTGGTCTAGGGGCGCCAGGTCGGAGGTGCCGGAGACGTTGCTGCCCACGGTGCCGGAGAAGTTCTCAATGCCCAGGGCCACGCCGTACTCGGTGATGGAGGTGCCCAGCACCGGAATGTCGGCAGTGGCGGAGGCGGCGGCCTGGAGGGGAGCAGTGGCGTTGGCCATAATCAGGTCCACGCCGCCGGAGACAAAGCCGTTGATGATGGTAGCGCAGGTGGGGGTATCTCCTGCGGCGTTCTGGGAATCGATTTCCACCTGGCCGGGAAGCAGCTTGTTCAGCGCTTCGGTAAAGCCCTGGGTGGCGGCGTCCAGCGCCGGGTGGGGGGCCAGCTGGCAGATACCGATTTTGTAGGACTCGCTGGAGCCGCCGCAGGCGGCCAGGCTCAGGGCCATGGCCAGAGTCAGAACGAGCGCAAGCAGTTTCTTCTTCATGGTTTCCAATCTCCTTATGTTCTTATAGTGTGCGCGGTTTTGCCGGGTTCATGATAAAAAGCGGCCCGTCCGCAGGCGGGACCGCCTTCCATCGCAAAGTATTCCTTTGACGCTTTTGTACTATACAGCTTTAAAGGGATAAAGTCAATGGCTAATTTTCACAAAAACGATTGCTTTTTGGAAGGAGGCGTCGTATAATAAAAACACATAGTTTCCACAAAGAGGAAAAGAAAGAACGGGAGGTCATTTTTATGCGAAACACCGCGCGCAAGCAGTTCCTGGCGCTGGTGCTGGTCCTGGCCATGCTGGCGGGGCTGTCCGTCCCCGCCCTGGCGGCGGAGGAGGGCGGAAAAACCGTCACCATTCTCCAAACCAGCGACCTGCACGGCATGGTCAATCCCTTTGACTATGCCTCCAACAAGGAAAACAAAACCAGCATGGCCCATGCCGCCGCCATCATCAAGGCGGAGCGGGAGGAGGACCCGGACCTGCTCCTGCTGGACACCGGCGACACCACCCAGGCCAACTACATCCAGGCCTTCCTGGACGAGGAGCCCCATCCCATGATTGCGGCCATGAACTACTTGAAGTACGACGCCTGGACCCTAGGCAACCACGAGTTCAACTTCGACTTCAAGTATACCACCCGGGAAATCGAGGAGTTCCAGGGCGTGACCCTGGGCGGCAACTTCTACAAGGCCGACGGCTCCCGCTGGATCGACGCCTACAAGATCTTCGAGGTGGACGGCGTGAAGGTGGCGGTTTTCGGCGTGGACGCGCCCCACATCCCCCAGTGGGAGAAATCCGACCCGGGCCACTATGACAACATGAAGATCACAAACCCCGACGAGGAAATCGGCAAAATCCTGGACGAGCTGGAAGGCAAGGCCGACGTGATCGTCGGCTCCGTCCACTATGGCCTGGACGGCGAATATGGCGTCGCGGGCATGCGGGAAGTGGCGGAGAAGTACGGCGACCGGATGGACGCCCTCTTCATCGGCCACGCCCACGCCAAGGTCAATGAGACCATCGGGGGCATCCCCGTCCTGGAGCCCGGCAGCAACGGCGAATTTGTCAGCAAGGTCACCCTGACCTTGAAGGCCGACGGCGACGGCTGGGCCGTGGAGAAGGCCGAGGGCGCGCTTTTGGACTGCGCCGAGGCCACCCCCGACCCGGACTTCCTGGCCCAGGTCAAGGATCTCCATACGAAGAGCCTGGAGCTGGCGTCCCGGCAAGTGGGCACCGTAGGCAAGACCTTCATTGAGAATCTGGAAGTTCTCCCCGGCATTCCCACCGCGGTTCTGGAAGATGACGCGGTAACCGACCTGGTGAACAAGGTCCAGATGGAGCGGGCGGGAGCCGATGTGTCCCTGGCGGCGCTGTTTGACTCCACCAGCAACCTCCAGGAGGGCCCCTTCCTGCACCGGGACAGCGTGAAAATCTACAAATACGACAACACCCTCTATGGCGTGAAAGTTACCGGAAAACAGATGAAGGCCATCATGGAGGAAAAGGCCGGGAACTTCTTCAACCAGTATCAGCCCGGCGACGTGACCATCAGCTTCAACCCCAATATCCGGCTGTACAACTACGACATGTTCGCGGGGCTGGACTATGAGATCGATATCTCCAAGCCCGCCGGGTCCCGCATCCAGAACGTGGTCTACAAGGGACAGCCCATGAAGGACACGGACACCATGGTCCTGGCCCTGAACAACTACCGCTACGGCGGCCTGGTTTCCGCGGGCCTCATCAACGAGGCGGACGTGGTGTATGAGGGCGGCGCGGTCCGGGATATGATTACGGAGTACGTGGAATCCCTGGACGGCCCCCTGATGCCCGAGGTGGACAACAACTGGAAGATCGTGGGCGCGGACCTGGACGATCCCCAGAAGGATCTGATTTACGAGAAGGTCCGCTCCGGCGAGATTGCCATCCCCACCAGCGAGGACGGCCGCACCCCCAACATCGCCTCCTTGAACGGCCCCGCCCTGCGATCCGAGGGCGTCCTGCCCCCGCTGGAGGACGAGGAGCCCGCTGAGGAACCCGCTCCCGCTCCTGCTCCCGAACCGGAGCCGGAGCCCGCCCCGGCCCCCGAGCCCGCGCCTGAACCGGAGCCCGAGTCTGCCCCCGAGCCGGAGCCCGCGCCCGCCGTTTCCGAGGGGACATACACCGTCAAGGCCGGGGACTGCCTCTGGAGCATCGCCCAGAAGACCTACGGCGCCGGAACGAAGTGGGGCGCCATCTACGCCGCCAACCGCTCCACCGTCAAGGACCCCGCCGCCATCCGGATCGGCCAGATCCTGATTCTCCCCGCGGCGTAAGCAAAGAAAACGCGCCCATTCCCAAGACATGCGGCCCCGGCAAAAAGCCGGGGCCGCTTCCGTTCTCCAGATTCTCCCCTTGCCTGAACGGGAAAACCATGGTATACTAAATACCGGAAAAACCGGGCATGATTTCCAGGAGGTGACCGCGATGGAAAAGAAGGGCGTGAAAATCGCCGCCCAAAACCGGAAGGCCCACCATGATTACTATGTGGAAGAGAAATATGAGGCGGGCATCGAGCTGGCGGGCACGGAGGTCAAGTCCGTCCGGGCCGGGACGCTGAACCTGAAGGACTCCTACTGCTCCGTGAAGGAAGGGGAGCTCTTCGTCCACGGGATGCACATCTCCCCCTATGAGAAGGGGAACATCTTCAACAAGGACCCCGTCCGGCCCCGCCGCCTGCTGATGCACAAGCGGGAGATACGGAAGCTCCACGCCCTGGTGAAGCAGGACGGCTATACCCTGGTCCCCCTGTCCGTGTACTTCAAGGACTCCCGGGTCAAGGTGGAGGTGGGCCTGTGCAAGGGCAAAAAGAACTACGACAAGCGGTCCGCCGCCGCCCAGCGGGACGCCAAACGGGAGATCGACCGGGCCATGAAAGCGCGATAAATTTTAAAGAAACTATATATTACTTCCGAACTGAAAGGCCGGAAGTAATATGTGCCATGTTCTGCGGTTGCCGCTGTTTACAGCGGCGAGCAAAACGGCTTAAATCAAATGGATTATTTCCGAGTTTTAAGCTTGGAAATAATAAAAGCACAGAAAGGAAGCGACCGGCATGAGCAATCCAATCGCCACCATCCTCATGGAGGACGGCAAAAAAATGACCGCCGAGCTCTATCCCGAAAAGGCCCCCAACACGGTGAATAACTTCATCACCTTGGCCAACAAGGGCTTTTACGACGGCTTAACCTTCCACCGGGTCATTCCCGGCTTCATGATCCAGGGCGGCTGCCCGGACGGCACCGGCATGGGAGGGCCCGGCTATGAAATCAAAGGGGAGTTTGCCTCCAACGGCTTCGCCCAGAACGACTTGAAGCACGCTGCAGGCGTCCTTTCCATGGCCCGGACCATGGCCCCGGATTCCGCCGGGAGCCAGTTCTTCGTCATGGTGGCCCCGGCAGGACACTTGGACGGTGAGTATGCCGCCTTCGGCCAGGTCATTGAGGGCGTGGACGACGCCATCGCCATCTCCCGGGTCCCCCGGAGCATGATGGACGACAAGCCCAAGAAGCCCGTGGTCATCCAGTCCATTCGCGTGGATACCAAGGGCGTGGATTATCCCGAACCGGAGACCCGCTGAACAAAACAAAGCGCATGAGAAGGAGGAAGCCATGAAAACCGCCATCATCACCGGCGCGTCCTCCGGCCTGGGCCGGGAGCTGGCCCGCCAAATCGAGGACGTGTTTCCCGACATCGCGTGTTATTGGCTCATCGCCCGCCGGGAGGACCGGCTGGAGAGCCTGGCGATCAGTTTGCCGGGCCGCCATACCACCTGCCTGGCCTTGGACTTGTGCGACCCCATGAGCTTTATCTCCTTAAAAGACCGCCTGGCGGCGGAGAAGCCGGAGGTGTCCCTGCTGGTGAACTGCGCGGGCTGCGGCTGTCTGGGCCGGGTAGGGGAGATGGACACCGCTTCCCAGACCCGGATGGTGGACCTGAACGTCCGGGCCCTGACCGCCGTGACCAACCTGGTCCTCCCCTATATGCCCGAGGGGGGCCATATCCTGAATGTGTCCTCCATTGCCTCCTTCTGCCCCAATCCCCGGATGACGGTGTATTCCTCCACCAAGGCCTACGTCTCCCATTTCACGGTAGGCCTGAACGAGGAGCTGCGCCGCCGCAAGGTCAGCGTCACGGCGGTCTGTCCCGGTCCCATGGCGACGGAGTTTCTCCCGTTGGCTGGAATCACGGGCCGCTCCAGCACCTTTGAATTCCTGCCTTACTGTGACCAGGTAAGAGTAGCCGGGGGCGCTCTCCGCGCCGCCAAAGCGGGCCGCACGATCTACACCCCCAAGCTTCTGTATAAATTCTACCGCCTCCTGGCCAAACTGACTCCCTCCCAGCTTTTAGTCAAGTTTGTCAAGACCTGAGCAGAAAAGACAAGATGGAGGGGGCCCGCTCAAGGGCCTCTCTCCCAAATGTCACAAAACCGTAACACACACCGGTCCAAACCTGTGCTATACTAATCTAACGATTCCACCTGCAAACACCCAAAAGACCAAGACCCCGCGCAAGTCCCCCGTTCCCATCCCCCGTCTTTCCTCCCTCGTTCCCCCGCAGGGGGGTGGGGGTTGCTCAAGGGGGAGCCCGATCCCCCTTGAAGAAGTGGAGCAAGGGAGCGGGCGCAGTTCTCGCCAACCGCCGAAGGCGCTTGGCGGGAACGGAGCATAGTGGACTTTGCGACACATCCGGGGGTGTAAGGGTTTCGACGGGGGTATGGAGGCGGGACCAGCGGGCGGCGGCGCCTGACCGCCATAAAACGGGCAAATTATAAATCAAATAACAACAACACTGTTGCTGTTGCTGCCTAACTAAAGGCAGCCGTCCGACCCGGAAGGACCGCGAGCCGGGAAGGGCGTCGTTTAGCGGTAAATGTGCGTACAGTAAGCTTTGCCTGTGCCACACATCATGAAGCTCACCTGAATTGACGGCGTGACGATGTGCCGTCTCCGAGGGGAACAGGAGGGGTAAGGCCCTCCGCAATCACCGTCTGCGCCCGGAGAAAGTCCCGTTAAAGTGCTTTCGGACGCGGGTTCAACTCCCGCCACCTCCACCAGATGGACATTGGACGAACACCTATTATTTCAAAGGCGGCTTTGCCGTCATGGTGTGGCTCTGATGTCAGCAGAATTAAGAACTGAGGATTTGTCCTCAGTTCTTATTTTTTCGCATCATCTGTGCAAAATTTTTGTTGTACTATATATTTCGCTATCTTCGTCGAAATATAAAAAATAACATCTTGACAGCAACGGGACTCCGTGGTAAAATGAGCCAAGAAAGGAGCGAAACAGATGGATAACGTGATCTTGAAATCCTTATCCGCCGAAAATTTCGCTTCGTTTGCCGAACGAATCGAGTTTTCAACAGAGACAGATTCGGGTAAAAAAGAGCACCTTGAAAATACATTCACAGTAGAGGATATGCGTTTCAACAAGGTTTCTTTTCTTTACGGAGCAAACGGATCGGGGAAAACCTTCTTTTGCAAGATTTTGAGGGAAATTCAGCGGATTTTAGCTCTCTCCCCTCTGATTACAGCAACCAATAGCGCCCAGTTTCTAGCAACACCACAGATCAAGGGCATGGACGCCCCTGTAAAGCCCTTTGCCTTTGATACGCAGTATCAAGACAAGCCAACAACGCTTGGAATTGACATTGTTTTAGACGGAGTAAGTTACCATTATGAGTTCTCGATTCAAGGGAAAACAGTTGTACGAGAAATTCTAACAAAAAAATTCCGTCGGACGGAGAAACTTATAGAACGCACATCTCCTTCCTTTAAAGATATTTTGCTTCGTTCTGATTTGAAAGGGTTTGAACCAACAAAGCAAACAGTAAAACCTGAAGCTCTTTGCCTTCCTGTTGCGGCAATGCTGAATAATCCTTTGGCCGCCCGACTGAATGCTGTGATTTGTGGGATTCAAGTAGTTAGTATGGCAGCAGGGCGTTTAAACCCAATCAATCCCAAAAAGACTTTTACCGAAGAACGCATAGCAAAGTATATACACATTATCCAGAAGGCTGACCCCACAATTCGAAATATCAGTGTATCAACATCAGAAGAAGAAATCGCACGGCAAAAAATTGATACGGACGATTTTGAGAACAGGGAAATCATTGCAAAGAAAATGACCGTGAGTATTGATACCAAACATGCCGTTTACAGCAATGGTGAGGAACAAGATAGTCAAGTCCCAATTACTTTTTTCGCAGAAGAATCATTAGGAACAGTGAAATTGTTTACGGCTCTCCCGTATCTCTATGATGTCTTGGAAATGGGTGGTGTCCTTATCATCGACGAATTAGAGAATGGGTTACATCTCTCACTTGCAAAGGAAATCATTAGTCTATTTAGTAGCGAAGAGAGCAACCCTAACCACGCCCAGCTTATATGCACTTCACATCAACCATTGCTGTTAGACGGAGATTATCGACGCGATCAAGTGTGGGTTGCGACCAAAGATTCTGTTGGAAAAAGCTCGTTACATAGATTGAGTGAATTACAGACTCCACGAGCCAAAGTAAACCTTACAGCACAAATTTTGAAAGGAGCTTTTGGGTGTAATCCCCAACTGTTCTTTGACAATAACACATAATAAGAAAAAGGAAAGACACCGAGCGGCAACTCGGTGTCCTGCGGGATGACAGAAGCACGGGACGTTGTACTTTGTCATGAATGCTTTTACATTGTACCACGCTTGATTCTCGATTGCAATATGAAATCTGTATCCAGAAAGGAAAAAATAAACGCAGGCTTTTTCCCAAAAATGTGATGACATATAACATCATATTTTAAAGGAGCGTAAAAACAATGACAATCAAGTACAAATATTACATTTGCCGTTGTGGCAAGAAAATCATTCCTGTGACCAATCCATCGAGATGTCCCCACTGTGGGCGTGTTACTCGGCTGAAATGAGGTATGTGTTATGGGAAAGAATCAACATGTAACTCCGCACCCCGGCGGCGGCTGGCAAGTCAAGGGAGCTGGAAATTCGCGTGCGACTGTACGTACCCCAACGCAGAAAGCTGCAATTGATGTTGCACGTCAAATTTCGCAGCATCAAGGGTCTGAATTAGTAATCCATCGCCCAAACGGTCAAATCAGAGATAAGGACTCACATGGGAAAGACCCGTTCCCGCCGAAGGGATAACTTAATCGCAATAGCCAGCGGTGATAAGGCTTTAACGCTTTATCACCGCTGTTCCTATACTCTTACTCTTTTACATCTTGTAGGATTTACTTTTCTGTGCTTCCTGCCACTCCGCAAACTCCCGTTGGCCCTGTGCGCTGTCATAGTATTTCCGTATCTCCGGGACGAGGAACCGGGCAAAGGTTTCTATAATGGCTTGTGGAAGTTCAATTTCATGGGCCGCTTTATCTGGTTGATTTTTTGGCAAAGATGTTCCCCCTTTCCAAAACGCAGGACAAGGCCCGCAGGTGGGAGAAACAAGGAAAGGGTAAGCTGTTCCTCCCTCTGGGGTCGGTTATCAGTTCACGCTGAGAATGGCGCGGATGAGCTTGTTTTCCAGACGGCTTTTCATGTACTCGTCCAGGCAGGCGCGGGGACAGCCGCTTTCATCGTAGACCATCCGGGTGCAGAGCTTGTTTATGTAGCCCTCGTAGTACCGCAAGACCTGTTCCACAGCATCGGCGTCCCCGGCGCGGGCCGCATCGCTCACCGCCAGCGGCAGCAGCTCACGGCCTTTGTAGTTACGGCGCTTCATAGTGCTAACCTCCTTTACTCGCTGTCAGTTTTGTCCGCAGGACATTCAGCGATTTTGTTCTGCGCCGCTGGACGGCACTCCGGGACAGTCCCAAGGCCTCGCCAATCTCGCTGTCTGTCAAGTCCAGAACCAACCGCAAAATTAAAATGCTTTGCTCCTGCTCCGGCAGACTGGCAAAGGCGTCGGCAATTCGTTCGCTTCTGATCGGCAGGTCATAGCCGCAGTACGAAAACACGTAGCTGTCGCTGGGGTAATCGTCTACGGAACACAGCTTGTCCATCGCCGTTTGGGGCAGACGCTCCAAGGACGTTTCCCGGCTGGCCCGCCGTTTCATTTCCCGGATGTAGTCGATTGCCTCATGCTTCAACACGGTCTTGCAAAAGGCGTCAAACCTGCACCGTTCGCCATAGTCGCGGGGGTTCGTTTTCATCTTCTCACCCCCTTTCGTTTGGGGATGGTGGTGGTACTTTCCCTTTCCGCTAACAGAGCGTTCAGCGGCACAGGTTTTGCGCGCAAAACCGATTTCCGCAGAGAAAAAAGTGAAGAAAATTTTCCAGACCGCAGGAAACGACAAAAACCGCCCGGCAGGTCACAGACCCACCGGGCGGTTTGCATTGTATAGTTTACTGTATCTGCATCGTATAGTATAGCGTTGTGACCGCAGTTCTCCCATGAGGGAAGCAGGCTTTTTTTGATAAATCTTGGACTGCTAGGTTGTGTAGAATGGCTTTGTGTTTCATGGCGGCTGCTCCTATGTACCGCCACAGCGCAAAAGGAGCGACGGCTTTTGATTTCTTAAAAGCCGTTGCTCCTTATTTGACTTAGCCACGACTTTTCAAAGGCAAAGCCGATAACTATAGGGGAAGTTCCCGTAACGTTACCGGCTCTGCGTCTGTGCGTCTGGCTCTATGATGGATGTATTCAGTTGTTGGACACTGATTAACACTTCCTGCTTACACTTGGGGCAATACAGCGGAAATCTTTCAAGTATCGTATCCTTGTAGACTTTTATTCGGGTCTTTCCGCCACAGGCAGGACAGCATATCCAATGAGAACAATTCTGTACTGCGTTCATTTGCACCACCTCATTTTATCAATGCTCCTGGGGTGGAGTGGAGACGGAGATATGGGTTTCTGCTATCCACAATTCTCTGTGTAGCCGAACCGCCATAACTACAGTGACAATCGCTGAAATAATATCCGCTATCGGCTGTGTATAGAGAACGCCGCCTAATCCCCAAACCGCTGGAAGTATCAAAATAGCAGGGACAAAACAAATCCCCTGACGGCAAGCGCCGAGGATGCAGCCCTCTGTGGCTTTTCCCATCACAAGAAACAGGAAGGAATAGACTGTGTAAAAACCAAAAAGGACAAAAGAGAGGCCGTTTGCCCGTAGCGCAATAGAGCCGACACGAACCATCTCCGCATCTTCCTTTGTGAAAAGGGATACAATTTGCGTAGAGAATACAGCGGCAATAACACCAAAAATCACACAAAAGGCAGTAGACCAGAGGATAGCAGTTTTGATGGCCTCCCGCAGCCGGTTAAACTTTTTTGCCCCATAACTAAATCCGGCAATGGGCTGAAATCCTTTCAGAAAGCCAAAGACGATCAGTGTCCCCATAGACATAATTTTTGTGACCGGCCCCATGGCGGCCAGTGCGGAGCCTCCGTATTCCTTGGCGGCACTGTTTATCATGCTGATGGAAAGGCTGGTCAGAAGTTGGAAAATCAGCGTAGGAATACCGATTTTCAAAATTTCGGACATAATCTCTTTTGCAAAGTAACATTCTTTAATGCTGAAGCTGAACACGCTCTTTTTCCGGAGTATGTAGCAAAGATAAACCAATGTGGAAACGATTTGGGAAATCGCTGTCGCAATCGCCGCGCCAGCTACGCCAAAGTTCAGTGTGTAGATAAAAACAGGGTCTAATATCACATTCAGCACCGCGCCAGCCATCAGCGCGCACATAGCCGTTTTCGCTGCGCCCTCGCTGGAAACGATATTGTTCATGGTGACGTTGAACACGTTGAAAATGGAGAACACGATATATATGCGGGTGTAGGTAATCGCATAGGGCATCACGCTTTCGATTGCGCCAGCTTGTTTCAAAATTGGTTCCAGAAAGATAACAGAGAGCAGAATCACAACTGCGCCAATGGAAACGCCGCTGTAAATGGCTGTACTCGCTACCTTGTTCGCCGTATCCTTGTCGCCACGGCCCAGCAGCCTGGACAGATAGGCGGCAGCGCCGTTTCCGAACAGCAGGCCCAGGCCAACAACAATCTGTCCCAGGGGAAAGGCAACCGTGACCGCGCCCATCTGGTCGGTCCCCAGCCCGCCTACAAAATAGGTGTCTACCAAATTGTAGAGGGCGTTAATGAGCATACCAATCATCGTTGGGATGCCCAGTGCCAGGAAAGCTTTGGGAATTGGCGCACTCCCCAGAAACGCCATTTTTTTGTTTCCGTCCATAAATTGCTCCTTTCTCTTGACAGCCGGTGTAATGTGAAGTAGTATAATTTATAGCAGCTGTCAGTCAGCACATACTACTATAATTTATAGTAGTTGTCAAGTGCGAAAGGGGAAATCTTCATGGCAACAATAGATTTGATTGTCCTTGGGATGCTCAAAAAGCAGCCGCTGAGTGCCTACGACATTCAAAAGCTTGTGGAATACCGCAATATTTCAAAATGGGTAAAAATCAGTACACCATCTATCTATAAAAAGGTCATTCAGTTAGAGGAAAAGGGCCTGCTCCAAAGCGTCCCTGTGCGGGAAACCAATATGCCGGAAAAAGCAGTCTACTCGCTGACGGCCAACGGTGAGCAGGAATTTGAGCGGCTGATGGGAGAACTCTCCGCCCAGCCTATCCGAATGTTTTTAGATTTCAATGCTGTGATTGTAAATTTGGACAGCGTTCCTTTGGAAATGCAAAAATCCTGCGTTGCCAGTATTGAAAAAAATGTGCAGGATTTGAAAAGCTATCTGGAAGAAAACCTTCGGGAAAAAGAAAATGCGCCGGAGGTTCCTGAAATCGGTATAGCGGTTTTGCGTCAGCAGTTTGTCTTAGCTGAAACGATTGAAGCTTGGATTGCGACTTTGAAATCAGGACTTTTTTGAGGTACTTTTAAGAAAAAAGAACGGGAAACCGCTATCGTAGCAAGCATAGGGAGTGTGGCCACACTCCCGAAATTCGGTCAAATCCGGCCCCTGCCGGGCCGTGTCCGTTTTGCTTGTTGGGATTCCCAAACCCTTATGCAAAACGGAAGCAACACTCACAGATGCATAAAAGATGTAGCGATGTATTTTTATCAGGCTACCCGAAAAGTCTGCACCAAGACGCCGGAACAGCGGGACAGAAAATTTATGGGTCAGGCGTAGAAAAAGCAACTCCCAAAGGTATTGAAAACGCAGGCTTTTTTCGTGGGTGTCGGAGAGCGGCAAGGTGTTTATAATCTGTTTTTCCGAAAACAGGGGGTAACTCTTTCTACATAGCACTCTTGCCGACACCTCGGTTAATAGTCCCAAATCAGCCCATCAGACTACGCATTTAGGGCCTGTTCAGCGCCCTGTTGCCAAGGCTTCCAAGCGGCGGTCGCATAGGGAGTAGTACGATTTGACCTGCACCCTCAAAAATGGACTTCTAACTGCGTAGAAATGGACGGGGAACCCCTGCCGCCAGGATAGAGCTGATATGTAACGCTTTAGAGGCAAAACAGCCCCACTATTTCAAGGCTTTCCGGCTACGGTCGATAGGGGTGTAGCACAATTTGACCTGCGCCTGCCAAAACGGGCCTCTAACGGCGTACAGATGGACGTAAAAAAGCCAGGGCAGGAGGCCGACACTCCGGCTCTCCTGTCCTGGCTCATGCTGAACTGTGAAACTATGCTGTCACACAAGAGGGCCTGCAGCCCCTCTTGTGGCACCCGCAGAAACCGTACACCCGCTTCGCGTCTGTACGGTTTCTGCGGGTCAGATAAGGGCCTCGATAAGCCCTGCTGCTATATGGTCTCCCTGCTTTCCGCTTCCGTTCCATTCCCTTCCGGCGGCTTTGCCGCCCATCCCCAAAGGAGAGGGCAGGAGAAAGGATAGGAAAGGAATGGGTAATTGATAACTCTTTATTTGATTTTTCTTTATTTACTTATATCTTTATTTTATTGCGTCGGATTTACCTACATAGGATTTTCCGATATTGGATTTCCCGATGCAGGTTAATCCAACGCCGGTAAAGCAGACACCGATTGCGGCTGTTCGTAGATGGTGTACTCCGCTCCCCGCAGACGTCCCCGGCTGTCCCGTTCCCTCGTCCGCACGATATACCCAGCCCGCTCCAGCTCATGGACGGCCTGACGGATGGCGTCGATCTGCTCCCGGTTGATGTAGGCCAGCCCTTGCAGGGTGTAGTCCCATTCTTCCGGGAGTGACAACATTTGCGATAGGAGGCCCTTGGCTTTCAGGGACAGGGCTTTGTCCCGCAGATGGTGGTTGGACATGACGGTGTAATCTGTGGTTTTCTTGACATGAAATACTGACATGGTATTCATATCTCCTTTCTTTGCAATTCATAATTTGGATTGACAGAGACGTCACTTTCTGCTATACTATCAGTACGACAGGAGGTGAACAATTTGAGCGATATAGGCAAAAGAATGAGAACGCTCCGGGAGGGCATCGGACTGTCCCAAGCCAAGTTCGGAAAAATTGCTGGCATCCCCCAGGCTACCATCAATCGATACGAAACAGGCTACTCCGCCGCTCCCATCAAAGTGCTGATCTGGTATGCGGATTACTTCGATGTGTCGATGGATTATATCTGCTGCCGCACTGAAAAACCCCAGGGCAAGCTGTACGAGTACAAGCCAAAAATTCTGGAAGAAGATAAGGACATGAGGCGGTTTGTGGAGATGTGCTTTGACCCCGCCTCACCCATGAATGACCGCTTGAAAAAAGCCATCGTTGAAATGCTGGAGGGGGTGAAAGAGTGAACATTGTCATTTACGCCCGATATTCCAGCCACAGCCAGACAGAGCAATCCATTGAGGGCCAGCTTCAAACCTGCTATGAGTTTGCCAAGAACAACGGGCATATCGTGATTGGTGAATACATCGACCGGGCGCAGAGCGGCACGACAGACAGCCGGGCCGAGTTTCAGCGCATGATTGCCGACAGCGACAAACACATTTTTGAGGGTGTGCTTGTCTATCAGCTTGACCGCTTTGCCCGGAACCGCTATGACAGCGCCATCAACAAGGCCAAGCTCAAAAAGAACGGCGTCCGGGTGATCTCCGCCAGAGAAAATATCAGTGACGACGCCAGCGGTATTTTGGTGGAGGGCGTGTTGGAGAGCATGGCCGAATACTACTCGGCGGAGCTGTCCCAAAAGATACGGCGGGGCATGGACATCAACGCTGAAAAGTGTTTGAGCAATGGGAGCAATCCGGGTCTTGGTTACTATGTGGACGAGGAACGCCGCTTCCATGTTGACACAGAGGGCGCTGCCGTTGTCCGGGAGATTTTCGAGATGTACGCCAGCGGAAAGACCGTCGCTGAAATCACAAAATATCTCAACGCGAAACAGGTCAAGACCTCCCAAGGCAAGGAGTTCAACAAGAACAGCCTGCACCGGCTTTTGCGGAACAAGCGGTATATCGGCTATTACATCTACAAGGATACGGAAACGCCGGACGGTATGCCCCGCATCATTGAGGACGAGCTTTTTCAGCGGGTACAGCACATCATTGACCGAAACAAAAAAGCTCCCGCCCGTTCCAGGGGGCGAGAGGAATATCTGCTGACAACGAAGCTATTTTGCGGCTACTGCCGGGAGATGATGACCGGCTATGGCGGGACGGGAAAATCCGGGACGGCCTATCGCTACTACGCCTGCAAGAGCGCCAAGAAAAAGACCTGCCGGAAGAAAGTTGTCAACAAGCAGAAAATTGAGGACAGGGTTGTTTTGGAGTGCCGCAAGCTGTTGACGGACAGCAATATTGAAAAGATTTCCCTTGCGGTTGCCGCCGCTTGTGAGGCCGACTATGACAGCTCCGCCATCAGGCGCATCAAGGCGGCAATACAAGAGGCGGACGCAGCCATAGAAAACCTGTGGAAAGCCTTGGAGCGCAGGCAGGCGGTGGATATGATTACCGAGCGCATTGAGAAGCGCAAGCGGGAAAAGGACGAGTTGCAGGGCCAGCTTGCCATAGAGATGGGAAAGCAGGCCACATTCACCGCACCGCAAATCAAAGCGTTTCTCTACTCGTTGAAACGGGGAGATGTCAACGACGAGAACAACCGCCGGGGGATGGTGAATATCTTCCTTCGGGCCATCTACCTTTACGACGACAGAATGACGCTGATTCTCAACGGCGGGGACAGGCCGATTACGATTGACGACATTCTGCTGGACGAGATAGAAGAACACTTTGAAAGCGCTGTTTCCGGCTTTGTGGGGTGTTCACCGTTGGTTGCGGCCGCTCCACCACGAAAAAGTCTGTAATCTCAATGGTTACAGGCTTTTTTCCTTTTGGTTTCCCATCGATTTCCCAACAGTTTCCCTAATTTCTGCTTATGCGCCGGAAACCCCTTTGATAAACTGGTCCATCCGGGCAGCACTCTCCGTTTTCATCTTCTCCGTGGAATGGGCGCATTGGCTCAAAGTAAAGGCGGCGGTATGGTGCCCTAAATTCTCCTGTACCGTCTTGATATCGTCCCCAGCATCAAGAGAAATGGTAGCATAGGTATGACGCAAATCATGGAGCCGGGCTTGCGGTAAGCCAATAGAGGCCATTAACCGCTTGTAGTTGTTATAGACCGTGTTGGGAGAAAGATGCCGCCCCAGGTGATTTGTGAATACAAATCCTTCGTCCTGCCAATCGGGTCCGGCTTTTAATCGTGCTTCTGTCTGCTGAACCTTATACTGCCTCAGAGCATCCATAACAAAGGCGGCGGCGGTAATAGTACGTCCTTTTCCATTCTTTGTAGGCGTAAGGTGAAAAACTCCAGACTGACCTGGAATCTGTTGGAGTTGTCGGTTGATGTAGATGGTATTTCTCTCAAAGTTTACATGGTCCCAGGTCAAACCGCAAACCTGCCCACGGCGTATGCCAGTAAACATCAGCACCAAAAAGACGGTTTCAAATTTATGGCCCTTTATGGTTTTCATGAAGGTTTGAATTTCTTCTTCGCTCAGAGGCTTGATTTCCGTTTTTTCTGCCCTGGGTAATTCACAGGCATCCGAAGCATTTGTACGCAGATAGCCGATTTTAACCGCTTGCTGCAATGCTTTGTGAAGCACTCCATGGATATTCTGCACAGTTTTAGGGGACAGGCCAGGTTTATCCCCATGAGCCATTCCGAGACGATTGTAAAACTGCTGAATCGAATGGGTGCGCAGCTTATCGAGCCTTATTTCGCCAAGTGCTGGTTTGATATGGTTGTTAACGTGCTGGGTGTAGCTCAGGACCGTATAAGGCCGCACATTGCTCAGATAAGTCTCCAGCCAAATGTCCAGCCATTGGCCCACGGTTATTTTGGAGGGTTCTACATAGGTTCCTTCTTCGGCTTCTACAAGTGCCTTGCGTAATCTTTTCTCGACTTCGGTTTTATTTTTCCCAGAGATAGAATGCTGTTTCAGCTTTCCGGTTTCGGGGTCCTTTACTGAGAATCGGCCCTCCCAATAGGCGTTACCATTTCTGATTATCTGTCTGAGTGAACCCATACCGTTTGCTTTTCTTCCCGGTTCAGGCTTCTTGTTCTGAGCTGTAATCTTTTTCTTTGGGCGTGGCATAATTTCTCCTTTCTTCGCCACGCAGATACGGTGATAAGGCGCATGAGCGTGTCGGCATCTAGCCGTAGTGGGTTAGGATTTTTGTTGAAGTAGTCATTTCTGGTTCCCCTTTCAAAATTTATTTATCACAGGTATTATACACCTAGAGATACCTGGGCGTCAAGGCATTGTGCAATTTGTTCATAACTTTTCTTCACAAATTAAAATGAATTAATCTAAAATTTTAGATAAACTAATCATTTTTCGGATGAGTAATTCCAAAATCGCCTTGACAAATGGAGCGATGTATGGTAATATGTACTCATCAGTTAGCCCCGGGCCCAATGGTAAAGAACACGGAACTTGACTGGAACACGGAATTTGGAATATGAGATGGCACTTTGACTGAGATGATGAAAGCGGTCTGGGGATAACACCTAATGTTGAGCCCTCGCTGGATGATTCTGGCGAGGGTTCTATTTGGCTTTCGGATAAGAGTAGGAGGGCGATAAAATGCAGTAGGAAAGAGCAATAAACAGTTACTTAAATATCCGCAAGAAGTTTAGCTATCTAATATATAGGGGACCGAAAAAGTACCACACTTTGACCATCCGAAAATTTTATGGTACTTCTTACCTCCCTATAATAATAGTTAATATAAACAGGGAAGAAGTACCAGTGTTTTGTGAATTGGTTTTCTATGAAAGGAGTGATACATGGAAAAGAAATTAACTCAATATAATTATGAAACGCGAAATATCGACATAAATGCAATATTTCCTTCATTTTCTAAACTATTTTGTGCGGTTACAGGCAGGAAACCACCTACAGGAAAGAATAACCTGGATATAGTCAAAGCTAACCTATCTCGTTATTTGGAATATCGGAAACTATGTGAAGCGGACCCGTCGTGTGTCAAGAAAAATGCTGTGATTGTTACCAAAATTCACAATCCACCACTGCCTAAAGAAAATGACGGCAGGGGAAAACATGGAATATATGCTGACGATATAAAGCCGCTGCTGGTGAGCTTGGGAACGTTTGAGGGAAAATACTCTACTCTGGCGAATCAAGTAGGTGTATTCTCCAGGTATTTCGACGAATTGAAGAAAAACAATTCCGAGTTGATGAAGCAATTAGAGCGGCAGACCAATGAGCTGGACTATAATTTATGGAAACGAAATGAGTTTATGGCCCCTGGTGAAAAGGAATATCGTAGTATCATATCCGAGAAGGTGAAGGATATCCTGAAAAGCAATCTGGAGGCTTTACATAGAGAAGGAACCGTACAGTATGAGGCTCACTATAAAATCATCCCGGATGCTTCGCTCACGATGGAGGACTATAGAACCAGACCCATGAGCAAAGCGGAAGAAATTGAAGGATGGGAAATGCACTGCAAAGCCATTGAACAGGAGGCCAGTCGGGAAAAATCTGTGTTAAATACCGAGTTGGCCGAACATCTGATTTTTGGAATTGATAAGGCGTATTCTCTTGACTATCAACTGCTACGTGCTGGAGAGAATCCCGTTATATGTTCCCCAGAGCAAGAGGCAGCTATTGAGAATTACCAGTTCTATGTGAGGCAATGTGTTATGAAGGAATATCGCAATTTGGATAAACTGCCAGTTGTGGATGGGGTAGTGTCAAGATTATTTCGCAAATTAGTATGCAGACTCTGGGTGGAATGAAGTCAGCCGGCAATAGAGGTGTCCTCCAGAGCAGCTTCCAGGTGCCTCATATTCATGTACTTCTTGTTGCCCCA